>JAIPHP010000007.1 GCA_021735165.1 Candidatus Woesearchaeota archaeon | reverse complement strand
GGAAATATATCCAACAGTCTCAACATAAAGATTTGCAAAAATCTTTACGTGAATATTGAAAGTTAAGAGCCGAGCACCGCTAGGTGCGAAGCATACCCACTTCTTCAGAGGTGGGTGCTCTTAACTTATCTTGATTTTTTTTTAGTTCCAAGAGTATATTGTGAGTTTGACGATTTGTGATTTGTATATTGTGAATCTTTCTGTTTTTGCTAAGTTGTCATAGTTTATTTGTTCGAGTTGTGGTGTGCAGTCGTTGTCTGTTTGTATTGGGTGTCCTCTTGTGCATTTTGTGCTTATGTTCATTATTCCTGTTTGGTTTTCAAAGAAGAAGATGTATTCGCTTTCTGTGTGTAGTAGTGTTTTTGTTTTTTCGTAGCTTATGTTGTCAAATTGTGCTAGTTTTGTTTCGTTTATTCTTTGGTTTGTTGTTATTCCAGGTATTATTGCTGTTGTGCTATTCCAGTTTTGTGGGAATCCGCTTGTTAGTAGTGATTCTGATATGTATATGTTGTTATTGTATAGTGTTTCGTAGTTTGAGTTTGGTGTTAGTTCTACTATTATTGTTATTGCGGTTATTAGTAGGAAGATGAACATTAGTAGTCCTATTATGAAGTCTGTTGTTAGGGCTTGTGCTTTTTTATTGGGTTTGTTTTTCATTGTTTTTTTTAGTTTGTTATGGTTATTGTGTTGTTTGTTTTGGTTATTTGGTTATCTCCGGTTTTTAGTGTTCCTGTTATTTTTGGTGTTTCGTAGTATAGTTCTATTTGGTCTAGTGTGAATGTGAAGTATCCTGTGTCTATTGTTGTTGTGCCTGTTGTTATTTGTATTTTTTTGTCTTCTATTTGTTCAGGTATGTTTATTGTTCTTTGGTACCCGTCTTGTAGATCTGCTGCGATTAGTAGTTCTTGTTGTATGCTTCTTCCTAGGTCTTCTGCTTCTATCATTATTTTTTCTTGTGTTTTTTGTGCTGAGAATGATCCTAGTGCTATTATTGTTGTGAATAGTATGAAAAATCCTAGTATGCTTAGGAGTATGAATTCGAGTGCTATTTGTGCTTTTTTTTGGTTTTTCATTTTTTTGGTTTTTATGTTGTTTCTGTTATGTTTATGTAGTTGTTTTCTGCTTTTATTTTTAGAATGTGGGGGCCTTTGTATGTTTCTATGGTTCCTGTTATTGTTGGTGTTGTTTCTTTTGTGTATTCGTAGTTTAGTTCTGCTGTTGTTACGTTTATTTTTATTGTTTTGTTGTTTAGAGTTATGCTTTGTATTCCTTCTGGGAAGCTCACTCTTATTGTTTTTTGTGCGGGGTATCCCATATAGGATACTTCTTCTGCTGTGTCTGATATCTCTGTTGTTGCTTTGTCTATTTGGGAGTTTATTACTTGCAGTTTTAGGTTATTTGTTTGTGTCATGAATATTATTACCATGGGTATTGTTAGTAGTATTGTTATTGAGAATACTGCTAAGTATTCCATTGCTATTTGACCTTTTCTTGTCTTTTTAGTTTTTGGTACCTTTTTTTTAGAATTGATTTAATCCCACCTCTCGTCTTTTTTTCTTATTCTTTTGTATTTAAACTTTTGCAACTTTCTTGTCTTTTTTGTTTTTTTTGTTTTTTTGTTCTTTTTATGATACTAATATACTTTTTCCCGGATAAATAGAAATATTTATAAATGATTGATGTCATTATTTGTATTACTTCATTTTATGATAAATGAGAGGTGAATAATATGAAAAATAAAGGACAAGCAGCCATGGAGTTTTTAATGACTTATGGTTGGGCAATATTAGTTGTTTTGTTAGCTATTGGAGCTTTAGCATATTTCGGAGTGCTTAGCCCACAGACGATACTTCCCGAAAGAACGGTGTTTCCGGCGCCGCTACCAAATCTTGATACTGCACAGTTAAGAGCAGATGGTGGAGAAATTGAAATTGCCTTTAAGAATAATAAAGGTGTAAAGATAAACATTGCTGATGGTTCCTCAAATGCGGGTGTAGATCCTGAAACTGGTTCTGATTGTACGCTTGGAAACTTTACTTCAGATAAGTCTGAGATCAGTAATGGAGAAAATTTCATTTTGACATGGGATTGTGATGAAAATATGACTGCTGGTGATCAGTTTAAAGGAACTTTGAAATTTAATTATGTGAATAATCAGACTGGTCAAACAATTACTCATTCCGGTTCTGTTGACGGGTCATGGAATTAAGTATTTAGATATTATTTTTTTTATTTTTTTTTAGGTTCTTCTTTTTATTTTTTTGTCTTTCTTTCTGTTTTTCTTTCATTTGTTAATTGTAAGTTTAAGATTTTGTTGTTTTTTTGTTGTTTTTAAAATGTTTGAGAATGTGTTGTTTTTTGTTTTTTTTGGCGTTGTTAAAAGCATAATTCTTTTAAAGGGTGCTATTTTTCCATTATTGTTAAGTTATTAAACGTTCAAGAGGTTGTTATTATGAGCGGTAAGAAAAAGAAAGTTAAGAAGGTAAGTGCAAAAAAAGAGAAATATGCTAAGTTTCATAGGGAAAAGCCAGGTGCTTTAGATATTAATTTTCCTGATTTGGATGATGAGCAGCAAAAACAGAAGAAGATTGATGAAGAGAAAGTCGAGAAGTTCTTAAGGTTTAATAGGAATAAGCCTGCACCTGAGATTGTTGAAAGAAGAATGAGTGATAAACGATCTAGGACTAGAGGTTAATTTTTTTTATTCTTGTTTTTTATAGTGTAGCATATTTTTTCTAAGTTTTTTTAATTAGTTTGTTGTTCTTTGTGAATCCAATGGTTTTCTTTATTGTCGAATCATATATTCTTAGAAGTACTTCGTTGTATTGGTGTAATTTGAAGCTAAAAGTCCAGTTTTCAAATAGTATTATGCTTATTATGAAACATTCGTAGTTCTTATTTTGCATTGTTTCTATGAATTCATGGTTTGAAAGGCATGTTTCGTAGTATTTTCTTTTTGAGTCGTGTTTTCTGGTTTTTACCTCGTAGAAATTTATTTTTTCTATTATCCTATCCGTTTTATTGTTTAATATAAATTCTATTAGATCTGTTTTTATTTGATTTGTTTTAAAATATGTTTCTATATCTTTTAGGTCTTTAGTTATTTTTAGTCTGTATTTTGTTTTTATTTCTTCAAAAGAATCAAATTGTTTTGTGTCAAATATGAAATTGTTTTTTCTTTCTCTTCGAAGTAGTGTTCTTGCTATGTGTTCAAAAGCTCTACCTCTTAATTGATAGTCGTTTTTTAGGTTTTTTATCATGTTTTTGACTGTTGCTCGTCCTTTATTGGTTTGTTGCTTGTTTTTTCGGAGAATTCTGTGTTTTTTGATGTTTTTTTCATAAAAATATTGTTGTTTTGTTTTTTTATTGTTTTTTTTAATTTTTATAGTTATTAGTGTCTGCTTGTATTGTCTGTATGGTAAATATTTGTAGTTTACTTGTAATTTTTGTTTTTTTTAATCACACACTATTTTTTAGAAAATAGCGGAGGGTAGATTTGAACTACCGACCTCAGGGTTATGAGCCCTGCGGGCACTCCTGACTGCCCTACTCCGCTATGCGTAGTAGGGCAGATGAATTAATGGTTCTTTATAAACTTTGTCAATGTGTTGTTGGTCGGTTAATTATTGTGTGCCGAAGATAGGGTTTAATGCCCTGACTTACACAAAATCTTTGATTTTTGGCATGCTAGAAACTATTGTTTTTTTGTATTTGCTGTGTGGCTGAGGGGTTGACACTTTTTGTGTCTTGGTGTGATGATTTGTCTTTGTGTTTTTAAGTAGAATTAGAGAGCTATTTTCTTTATTTCTTGCATATTTTTTTAGATGTTGTTTGTTGTTTAGAGCATGTTTGCTATTTGTAGTGAGGTGTGTGTTAGGTGTTGTAGGTGTATTGTTAGGATTGTTGATGCTATTAGTAGAGTTATTATTCCTGTCGTGATGCTTTTTTTGCAGTTTTCTTTTTTTCCTTGTTTGGTTCCTTTATAGCTGTAGATTAGTGATAGTATGCTCGCTGTTAGGCTTATTGGTGTTAGTGTTATTGTTGCTAGGCTTATTGTGCTTAGTGTTGCTGCATTTATTATTTTTTTGTTCACTGTTGTTTCCTTTTTTTTAGATTAGGACGCCCAGGGTGGGATTTGAACCCACGATCCCAGAGGGACAGGATGTTTGCGGTATTGTAGGTTTTCTGAAACACGTTTTTTTTTGTGCTTAGCAATCCTGCGCAATACCAGGCTATGCGACCTGGGCATATGTTGTGTTTTGGGTTTTAGAATCGTTCTTTGTTTTTAAAGGTTTCCAGTTTTTGTTGTCGGTGTTTGGTTTACGTCTTTTTGGAGTTTATTATGTGTGTTTTTTGAGAAATTTGTTTTGGATTTTGTGTGGTTGTTTATGTTTAGTGTTTTGTGTTTGAAAAACTTTTTATATGCGTGTTTCTATTTTGTTTTTATGAGATTTTTACGGTTTTTATTGGTTGTTGTTTTTTTGTTTGTATTTTGTTCTTTTTTAGTTTCTGCTGAGAATGTTGATGTTAGGTTTTATTTTGATGTTTTTGAGGGGTCTGTTGATTTTAGTAATGGTTCTTTGTATTATTTAGTGGATGTTGATAATGGTTCTTTGGAAGGTTTTGTTTCTTTGGATAGTGAGGGTTCTGTTTTGTTGTCTGTTCCTGTAGGGGTTCATTCTGTTTTGTTTGCTTTTGATGATTTTAGTTCTGATGGTTTTGATTTTTTTGCGGAGTCTCAGTTTGTTTTTGATGGTTCGGATAGTGAGTTTTTGTTGTATTTTTTGCCTGTTGGTTCTTTGGAGTTAGAGTTTGTTGATTTATCTGGCCGTCAGGTATCTGATGTTCTTGTTAAGGTTGATTGTAGGCGTCCTTATGGGTTGCAGGGTTATTTTTCTTCTGACGATTTTGGTTTGGTTTCTGTTGATTTTTTGCCTCTTGGTCGTTGTGTTGCTCGTTTTGCGTTTGAGGATTTTGTTGATTCTTCTGAGTTTAGTGTTGTGGAGGGTGATTTGTTGTCTTTGGTTGTTGAAGTTCCTGTTGATCGTGGTGGTTTTTCATTTATTTATTTTGTTTTTGTTGGTATTGTTGTTTTTGCTGTTTTAGTTTTTTTAGTTGTTCGTTATGGTACTAAAAGAGATTTGTCTGAGTCTGTTGTGGTTAGTGGTAATTCTAGTAGGGAAGATATTTTGAAAGTTCTTTCTGTTAAGGAGCGTTTGGTTGTTAATTTCTTAGTTGATTCTATTGGTTCTGAGGCTGGTTTTGTTTCTCAGGCCGATATTGTTCATGGTGCTGGTATTGCTAAGACTTCTTTGATGAGAGTTCTTGATGGTTTGGAATCTAAGAAGATAGTTTTGGTTGAAAAATTTGGTAAAAGCAAGCGTATTTACCTCACAAAATGGTTTTTAAGCTTGAATTAGCTTATTTTCACGATTTGGACTTTTTTAAAGCTTCATTTTTAATCTTTGACTGTTTTTAGTCTTTTTTTATTGATGTTGGTCCGGTCAAAGTTTAAGTATTTGTTTTACTTTACTTATTTCATGACAATTTTTTGTCGGAGGTATAAAATGAAGAAATTTATGAATTTGTTTATGGTATTCATTGTGGTTGTAACTTTGTTGTCTTCTACAGTGTTTGCTCAAGAATTGGTTTCTACTAGTTCTGAAGAAAAGATAGAAATAGGTCTTGGAGATACAATGACAGTTGGAGATTTGATGATTGAATTTACAGATGTTGAGTTAAGCGAATGTCCTATAGGAATTGTTTGTGACAGCAATTTTATTGTTGTAGTTAAAATGGGTATCGTTGATTTTGATGGTTCGTTTGATCCGAATGTTTATTATTTGAAGGTTTCTGATAATTATGATTATGCTCAAACTATTGGTACTTATGTTGTTGTTGCAGATGAGTATGTTCCTGAAAATGAGATTGCCACTCTTGTTATTTCAAGAAGTGAAGAAAGACTTCCTCCTGAATATGATGTTGGTGGTACAGATACAAATCCTGGTAGTATAACTGAGATTCCTATACCTAACCAAGATCCTACATTTGAGGACTGGCTTTCTTTTAAGAAGGATTCATGGTATTTGGTAGGTGATGTTTTGCTTTTCAGATTAGATGATTATTATGTCGATGCTGATGGTAAAATGAATGCTTGGATTTCTCTTTCAAGTGCTGAAGATTATGAGGATGGAGATTCAATAATTTTTAGGAGATTTAGAGTTCAAGAAGATAGCTCTCTTGGTTTTAACGATTTTAAAATTTTTGTTAAGAATTCCGTGGGTAGAGATTTGCCTTTGTTTAGTCTTAAGTATTCTGGAGAATTTTTTGAGGATGTTAATACATATGTAGGTAACTATGCTGTTGTGTATGAAGATTATCAGAAAGTTTTTTACAAAGGAAAGAATTTTGAAGGTTTTGATTATGTATCTTTTGAGCCTCAGGTTTTTTTAGAAGAGATAAGATGTGTTCAGAGATCTGCAGTTTCAGAGAAAAAATGTATGGATCCGTATGCTAGATTTAAAGTTAAGTTTTTGAAATATGTTTCAGCTTCTGAAAATGAGGTTGTGGACTCTAAAATTGTTACAGTTAAGGTTGGAGAGACTATAGATTTATTCAAAGGCCATAAGTTCACTTTGCTTGGATTTGAGGATAGTAAGGAAAGTTCTTCTTTAACAAAAGCTAAGATTAGATTATATGAGAGTGATTCAGATAGCAGTGATGAGGAAATAGTTCCTTTAAATGGTAATAAGGCGCAGTTCGGCGCTTATTCAAGAGTTGAAGAGGGAGCTTATGTTTATTTTGAAGATGGTTTAAAATTGCAGTATGATGGAGTTTCAGATTATACGTCTGATGAAGAGCCTAGTGTTGCTTATTTTAAATTCCATGTTTACAATAGTGGAAATGATGCAACTCTTAACCTTAAGAAATATGGTAAACAGCAATTTGTTTTAGGTGATTCATACTATTATATTTATTTGAAAGCTGTGAATCCTGATTTTGTGACGATTTCTGTTTCTAAGGATGGAAAATCATTAGAGGAATCTATACCTATTGAAGTATCTGATTCAGATGAAAATTTTGTATATGTTTGTCAGCCTGGTTGTGTCGAAGTTGAGGATGGTTGTCTTTGTCCCAAGATAAAAATTAGAAAGACAATTAATGGATTTGTAGTTTCTGGTTCAGAAGATGATTTTTCTGTTGATGAAATAAGAATCATGCCTGGTAGTAAATCTATGATAACTCTAAATGACAAGAAGGAAAGTAAACGGATTCCCTTAAGTGAGGATGTTGAAATTCCTGTGAAATTCAAGGATGTTGAAAAGCAAGTTAAGATTTCGACGGATTCTAAGAAGCTTGAAACAATTTTAGATGTTGAAGGTTATGCTGTTAAGACTAGAAATGCTGTTGTAACTGATAATGAAGGTATTTCTTTAGAGACTGATTCCGGGAAGAAACTTGTTAAAGTTTTGCCTTCTGTTGCGAGTGAGAAAGCAAAAGAGGTTCTTGGAGCTAAGTATTCAGATTTAGAGCTTAAGGAAGTTGGAAATGAAGTTAAGTATGTTTCAAAATCTGAAAAGAAATACAATGTTTTAGGATTTATTCCTATAACTGGAAAATCTGAGGTGAGTGTTGACATAGATACTGGCTCTGTTAGTTCTAAAAAACCTTGGTTTTCTGTTATAAGCACAAATTAAATTTTTTTTATCTTTTTTTTGTTTTATGCATTTAAACTTGTTTTTTCTTTAGGGAGTGCTCTAAGTCTTTCTTTTTCGTGTTATGGAGTGTTGTTAGTTGCTTTGCAGTCTAAGTTTTTTATCGAAGAAACATAGATCTTTAACGTGTTCCAAATTGTGTTTCTCTAAATTGAACTCTGGTGTAATGCTGATGTGCGCGATATGTCCTTTTCTTTAAGAAATTTTATAAATCTTTATTTTATTTAGATTTGTATGAGCTTTAAGTTTGTTTTATTTGTGTATTTGTTTTTTGTAGTTTTATTTTCTTTTCCTGTGTTTGCTTTGGAAAGCGATGTTAATTCTGTTGAGTATTTGGTGGTTGATACATCTATTACTATTCCTATTTCTTTTGTTAAGAAGAATTCTAATTCTTTTCTAGAACAGGCTAGTATTAATTATAGTTGGTTGCCTGTTGAGGATTATAGGCAGGAAGTTTTGAGTGTCTCTAGCAGTCCAAGTTCTCTTATAAGAGGAGATTCTGCGTATTATTCAACCGATGTATTGCAAGATTTTGATTTTGTTATTGATTTTTCTACTAAGACGTATGCATCTCCTTTAAGAATTGATAAAAAAGTAGATTTTCCTTTGAATGATTTAGATTATGATTTTGTTTATTATACTTCTGAGACTGAGTTAATAGATATTAATGATGATATTAGAGATTTGGCTTCTAAATTGGCTAATGAGGAGGATGATTTGTTTGTTGTGGTTTTTAAGATTGCAGATTGGGTAAATACTAATATTGATTATAATTTGAGTAGTGTGACTGCCGATGCTAGTTTACCTTCTAGTTGGGTTTTAGAAAATAGGAGGGGTGTTTGTGATGAGATGTCTAACTTATTTGTTTCTATGGTTCGTTCTTTAGGTATTCCTGCAAGGGTTGTTACAGGTGTGGCTTATACAGATAGTGATTTGTTTATTGATCGTTGGGGGCCTCATGGTTGGGCAGAAGTTTATTTTCCAGATTATGGTTGGGTTCCTTTTGATCCTACTTACAATCAGTTGGGGTTTGTTGACGCGTCTCATATTAAGTTAGATCAAGGTTTGGATAGTGAGCGTTTTAACACAGGTTATTCTTGGAGGGGTTCTGGAGTTGATTTGGTGCCTGGCAAGCATTCTATGGATAATTTCATTTTAGAAAAAGGAGTTGTTTTAAAAGAAAATGTTGTTGTCGATTTAGAGTATTTATCTGATGATGTTGGGTTTGGTTCTTATAATGTTCTTAAGGCTAATGTTAGAAATTTAAATGATTATTATGTTGCTTTTCCTTTGACTGTAGCGTCTATGAAAGGGGTTGATGTTTTGGATGAGTTCACTAAGGATTTATTATTGCTTCCCGGAGATGAAACGGAAGTTTCTTGGATTTTGAGGGTTGATGACAATCATTTAGATAATTATATTTATGAATTTCCTATGTTTGTTTATACGGCTGGTGGGTTTAATGTTTCTAGGAGTTTTTCATCTAAGAAGAGTTCTCAAAAATTTTCCTTTGAAGCTGCTCAAGTTTTTGCGGTTAATTCTGTTTCTCAAATTGATTCTAATATAAATTTTAGGTGCATTCCTGATAAGAAATCAGTTTATGTTAATGAGTCTTTAGAGGTTCATTGTACTATTAATAATGATCGAAATGAGAATGTGAGGGTTTGTGTGGATCAAAGAGATTGTGTTGTTGCTACGCCTGATATGTATGATTTTGTTGTATTAAATTATTCTTTTAATGAACCCGGATTTAGGACTTTTGTTGTCGAGGCTAAGAAACTTCCGTTTGTTGAGCAAAGTTTTGTTAGTGTTAATGTTGTTGATGATATCAGGGTAGATTTTGGTTTTTTGTCAGTTCCTGATGTTGTAGATTATGACGATTTGTTGAATGTTTCTTTTTCTCTAATTGAGGTTTCTGGAGATGCTTTTAACGTTAGTGTTGAATTAGTTCATGATTTTTTTTCTGAAACTTGGAATTTTGATTCTTTGGAGTCTATTCATCAGTTTTCTTATTTAGTGCCCGCTAAAAATTTGAAAGTTGGTGAAAATGAGTTTCTTATTAAAGTGACTTATCATGATTTATTAAATAAAGAATTTGTTGTTGAGGATGTTTTGAGTTCTAGAGTGGATTCTAATTTTTTTGAGTCTATCTTGATGTTTTTTAATTTTGTTGGGGTGTATGTTAACAATTTTGTTGGTGGTTTGTGATGTTAATTGTTTTTGTTTTGCTTTGTTTTGGAATTTTGATTTCTTTATATGTCGCTTATTTTGATTTTAGAAAGAACGATTTTGGTTTTAAGCCGTTTTGCGATTTTTCTTATAATATTTCTTGTTCTAATGTTTTTTTGAGTAGTTATGGTTCTTTGTTTGGCGTTAAAAATTATGTTGTTGGATTGTTTTTTTATTCGTTTATTTTTGTTATGTCTTTTTTTAGTTTTTATTTGGTTGCTTTCTTAGTTTCTGTTTTCGGGGTTTTATTTTCTTTTTATTTGGCTTACTTGTTATTTTTTAGAGTTAGAACTTATTGTGTTGTTTGCTTTATTTCGTATGTTATTAATTTGTTTATTTGTTTGTTTTTATATTTAGAAGTGTTTGTTTACGCGGCGATGTAGTTTGATTCGCACCGGATATCAAAGGTGTATGTTTTTGTTTTTGCTTTTAATCTGTAATTATTGAACCTGTTTGATAGGGTTCTTGAGAAATGTTGATTTCGTATTATGAGTTGTTTCAGTGTTATCACCTAGTATAGATATGCGTATATTGGAGAATTATAACTAGTATATAAAACTTTCTGTGTTTCTCGTCGAATAACTATGTTTTTTGTGTTTTTTCTTCAGTAGTAAAAAACAACAAATAAGTCATTTAGTTTCTATATTGAAAATAATGTTTTTTGAAACACGAACAATTAGTTCTGAAACAATTCTGAAACATTTGTTAGGATGAACAAATTTTAGGATGGCTAATGCTTTTGAGAAATTCTTTTCTAAATTGTTTTTTAAAGCTCAAAACACACAACTACAAAAGAAACCAATGTAAAAAAAGCTAAAAAAATATTTTTTTACATACGAAAACCAAAGGTCCACTTTTTAAGATGTTTGTGAATGGCGTCTTGCTTTATATGTTCAAAAATTTGCGATTAAGTAATAATCGTTAAAGCTCTACCTTTTAAGATGAGGATGGCTTGTTTCAGCAATTTTTTTTACGTTTTCATTATTGCGCGTTAGCGCGAGGGGTTTAATACAAATAAATGCTTTGCATTTATTGTACACAAAAGCTTTGCTTTTGTCGTATCCTGACCTGCTCAAAAATGCTCATTCATTTTTGTTGTGTTAGAAACTTTGTTTCTGTGCATTTAGGGCGGAGATACACGAAGAAATCATTTTTGATTTCTGTGTGCAAGAAACTTTTAGTTTCTTAGCAGACTCGGAGCAGCGATTTTCATTATTTTACCAAAAGTTTTTTAAAATAAATAGGATATGTGAAGATTAAAATGTTAGACATAAAATTATTGAGAGAAAATCCTGACGCATACAAAGAAGAATTAAAGAAAAGATATCTAGATGATAGGCTTGAATTAATAGATTTATGTTTAACAAAAGATGATGATTGGAGAAAAATAAAGTATGAAGAAGATTCACTTAGAAAAAAAAGAAATGAATTAAGCCAGAAAGTCAATGAGCTAAAGAAAAAAGGAGAAGACGCATTATCCGTAATAGAGGAAGTAAAGCTTGTTCCAAAAAAAATTTCGGAATTAGAAGAAAAGAGAAAAATTCTCAAAGAGGAAATAGAAAAAATTTTACGAAAATTGCCAACTCTTTCTCATAAAACAGTTCCAAATGGCAAAGATGACTCTGAAAATGTTGAATTAAAACAAGTCGGTAAAAAGAAAGATTTTGATTTTGAAGTTAAAAATCACGTTGATTTGCTTGAAGAGAAAGGATTTGCAGATTTTGAAACTGCTGCTAATCTTTCAGGCAATGGTTTTTATTTGTTAAAGGGAGATTTTGCTATGCTAAATCAAGCTTTAATTAGATTCACCCTTGATTTTATGCAAAGAAAAAAATATATTTACATAGAGCCTCCATTAATGATACATAAAAGAGTTTTGGATGCTGCAATGGATACAGAAGCTTTTAATGAAACTATCTATAAAATTCAAGGAGATGACGATCTTAACATGATAGGGACTAGTGAGCACGCATTATTAGGGATGTATGAAAATAAAGTTGTTCCTGAACAGGATTTGCCAAAAAAATATTTTTCGTACACTATGTGTTTTAGACAGGAAATTGGAAGTCACGGTATAAATGAAAAGGGTCTTTGGAGAACACACCAATTTAATAAAATAGAACAATTTATCTTTAGCAAGCCTGAAGAGTCACATTCTATGTTTGAAGAATTATTAGAAAATACGGAACAACTAATGAATCTTTTAGAATTGCCCTATAGAGTAATAGAAATTTGTTCAGGGGATTTGTCAATTTGGAAAAACAAATCTTACGATGTAGAGGTTTGGAGACCTACAACAAAAAATTACGGTGAAGTTGCTAGTTTAAGTAATTGCTATGATTACCAAGCTTTAGATTTAAACATTAAAGTTCTTAGAAAAAATAATGAAAGAGAAACAATACACACACTAAATAATACGGCTATAGCAACATCGAGAATTCTTGTAGCAATAGTGGAGAATTATCAGAATAAAGATGGATCCATAACAATACCTAAAGTTCTAAGGCCTTACATGTTTGGGAAAGAAATTATTTGAAAAGATGACAAGGCTTAATATTTTCTGATTTTTTTTACCATTCTTCCGCTTCATCTATTAGTCTGCTTGCAGTATTGTTTCTGGTTTCCAGAATCTTATTTCCGCAATAAGGACATTCTTTTGCAGGTTTCTCTTTCGGTCTTGAAAACTTATATTTACATTTAGGACATTGATAATTTATTTTTTTAGAGGCCGATATTGTGTGGGTTTCATCGTTTTTAGTGTTTGTTAAATGTTGTTTTTTGTTTTTTGTAGCATTATAACAGGATGTGCACACATATTGTTTTGTTACTTCATCAAATTTTATTTGACTCATGGTCACTGTTCTTAAACAGCTTCTACAAACAACTGGTAGATTTGAATCGTTTATGTTCATTATCGATATTCTTTGTTAATCGTAATATTTAAACCTTGCGATTGAAAGATCTTGTTATGGATTCTTTCAAAGCTTTTTTTTCTCTTTATAGTGAAAAGACAAGGCAAAAACGCGCAATTTAGTATGGAGATTCGCAAAGAAATCAGTTTTGATTTCTGCGTGCAAGAAATTTTTATTTTTTTAGCAGACTCGGAGTGGCAATTTTCATCATTTGATTTCCGTAAAGTATATATAGTCATTTTTAGAATTTGATGTTTATGAAATTAAATGGTTGGGTTTGGCTCATCATAGGGCTGATAGTGTCAGGTTTTTCAATGTATGTTGAACACCTTAATTCGGAATCTAATTTAATTATTTTTAGGTATTTAGGATTTTTGTTTATTGTCATAGGCATCTTTAAGGTATTGGTTGGTTTTATAACAAAACCTAAGCATGAACGCAAGCCAAACAATGAATCTAATATTGAATCGACTGTTGAAAAGACTGTTGTTAAGGATAAGGGTAAATTCTTTAATTTTTTAGGAAATGACCTTGCCAAAGTTAAGCTAGACGCCAATTTAGAAACTGAAAAGAGAAAGATACAAGAACAGATAAAAATGAATTCCAAAATGAGGGAAAAATTTGTTCATGACAAATTACAAAATCAAAATATTTCTCAAAAAAATCAAGTCAAAAGTTCTGCGTTTTGTCCTTTTTGTAGTTCTAAAATAAGTGATAATATGGCATTTTGCTATAATTGTGGGTCTAAGTTGCGATAAATTTTTATAATAATAATTATCTATTTAATTTATGGATGTTTTACACGCAATTATGAACAGAAGGAGTATTCGTTCTTATTTGAGAAAACCTGTCGAATTTGATAAATTAACTATGCTTTTAAAAGCGGGTTCTATGGCGCCTAGTGCTGGAAATTTGCAAAGTTATAGGTTTATTGTTATTACTGATAAAAAAGTGATTAAAGGTGTTGCGGATCATTGTACTGAACAATTCTGGATTGGTATGGCGCCTATATTGATTGTTGTTGTTGCTGATGTTGAAAGAACAGAATCTTATTATGGTTTAAGAGGACAAAGACTTTATGCAGTTCAAGATTGCGCTGCAGCTATACAAAATATTTTGCTTGCTGCTCATGATATGGGTTTAGGTGCTTGTTGGGTGGGTAGTTTTGATGAGGGATACATTGCTGATAAGTTAGGAATTCCTGAAGGTAAAAGACCTCAAGCAGTCATAACTGTAGGGTATGCAGCTGATTCTCCTTTAGATAAAGAAAGTTGTGAATTGGATTCTTTAGTTTCATTTAACAAGTTTGGAGTACCTGTAGAAAATATGAATTTGTTGGTAAGAGAATATAATAAAGAAATTGAAAAAATAGTTAAATTGTCAGATCCTGCTGTGGATGATGTTTTCAAAAAACTTTCTGAATCTACGAAGAAAATTGTTTCTGGCGCAAAATCGGTTCTTAATAAAGCTAAAAATCGTGAAAATTTGGATGAAGATTAGGAAAGCATATAAAAAACAAAGCATTCTTTGCTTTCATGAGCACCACTCTTTTTCCTTATGATGATGTTAGAGATATTCAGACTGATTTAGTCGAGGCGATTCATAAAGCTGTTGAATCAGGCACCGATCTTATCGCTCACGCACCTACAGGTCTTGGTAAGACTGCTGCGAGTATAGCTGCGGCTCTTTCTAACGTTATCAAAACAGACAAGACTATTTTTTTTCTCACAAGTATGCACACGCAACACAAGATTGCCATTGAGACTGTTAAGGACATTAAGAAAAAACATGGCGTTAAATTGGTTGCTGTTGACATAATTGGAAAAAAACATCTGTGTTTACAGCCAGGAGTTAGTCTTCTTGGACCAAAAGATTTTTCGGAGTATTGCAAGGCTGTTCGTGAAGATAAAAAATGTGATTATTATAATAATCTGAAAAAAGGAGAAGAATATTCTTTTGATACAAAAGCAGCAGTTTCAGAAATTAAAGAAATAAGTCCTGTGATGACTGAGGAAATGATAGATATTTCTTCTAAGCATCAGATTTGTCCTTATGAAATTGGGATGATTTTAGGGAAAGAATCTAAAGTTATTGTTACTGATTATTATTATTTGTTTAACACTCGAATAAGGGATGCGTTTTTGAATAAGATTGAGAAAGATTTAGGTAATGCTATTATTATTGTTGACGAAGCTCACAATCTTCCTAATAGAATAAAGGATTTGGCTAGTGAAAAATTATCTAATTTGATGATTAAACGCGCAATTAGTGAGGCTGAAAAATATAATAAAGGTGAATTATTGAAGCCTTTGAATTCGTTATTGAATGTTATTGAAAATTATAGGGAAGAAGATGTTGAAGAGTCTTATATCAAAAAAGAGGATTTTGTTGACAAGATATCTGAATTTTTTGATTATTATGAGTTCATTCAATTATTAGAGGATGCCGGCGATGAGATTAGGGAGGAACAAAAGTATTCTTATGTTGGTTCTATTGCTTCTTTTTTGGTTTCTTGGGTTGGTACAGATGATGGGTTTACAAGAATATTTTCTAAGAGTAAAGGTTTACAGGAGGAATATTTAGTTTTAAATTATGAATGTCTTGATCCAGGAGTTATTAGTAGAGGTGTCATTGAAGAAGCACATAGTACTATTATGATGTCTGGAACTCTTACTCCTACTTATATGTATAGAGAAATATTGGGGTTTGAAGAAGAAAACACGAAGGAGTTAACTTTAGAGAGTCCTTTTCCGCATGAAAATAAACTTAATATAATAATTCCGAAAACTTCTACAAAATATACTACTAGGAATGATGCACAGTACAAGGAAATTGCTCGTATAATTACCGAAATAGTTAATGTTGTTCCGGGTAATTCGGCGGTGTTTTTGCCTAGTTATTATTTAAGAGATGAAGTCTATAAATTTATGGATGAGTGTGAAAAAACTATTTTTACGGAAAGGCCGGGTCTTACAAAACAGGAGAAAGAAGAGTTTATTGAGAATTTTAAAGGATATAAAAATACGGGTGCTGTGTTGATGGGGGTTACTTCCGGAAGTTTTGGAGAAGGTATCGATTTGCCTGGCGATTATTTGAAATGTGTTATAGTTGTGGGGCTTCCTCTTAATAGGCCTGGTCTTGAGACTAAAGCATTAATTAATTATTATGATAGAAAATTCGGTAAGGGGTGGGATTATGGTTATGTATTTCCTGCTTTCAATAAAACTCTTCAATCAGCTGGACGTTGTATAAGAAGTGAGAC
Organism: Candidatus Woesearchaeota archaeon; assembly: GCA_021735165.1. Lineage (NCBI taxonomy): Archaea > Nanobdellati > Candidatus Woesearchaeota > Candidatus Woesearchaeota archaeon. Next base: position 42,076 of record JAIPHP010000007.1, on the reverse strand, counting down.
TGATAGGGGTGTTGTTGTTTTTTTAGATGAGCGGTATTCTTGGGATAAGTATATGAGGTGTTTTCCTAAGGATTGGAATCTTAAAGTCACTCTTTTGTATAGTTCTATGATAAGAAATTTTTTTGGTGTTAAAGGTCCTGAGCAGGAGAAAAAGTTGGGGGATTTCTAAAATTTTTTGTAAAATTCAAAACTCTTAAAAACAGGTGTTGTTTCTTTTTATTATGAAAGACAAATATGTTAAGTTGGTTGAAAAGTACGGTTTGCCTTCTTATGAAGATTTATTGAAGAATTTCGATATCGATTTGATTGATGATGAAGATAATGTTCTTAAGGAAATTATGAAGAAGATGTTATCAAGATTTGACTATTTTTCTGATCAATTTGAGACTTTATTGCAACCAGATTCTGCCCTTTCTACTATGCACGAAGCAAGTTTTTTATCTGTTGTTGATAGGAAGAAAATAAAACATTTATTTGCTAAGTTAAGATTTTTATCCAGAGAGATTTCTATTGAATTTCTTAATTATGATGAAAGTAAGTTTGCAAATAAGATTAATTATTTGTTTGCCCAGTGGCAAGTTCTAAAGGTTGATATTGAATTAATTTTTGAAAAGTTGAGAGATACTTGGACTAAAGAGTCTGAAATTAAGGAAGATAGGGGGTATTTTGGATGATAGGGTTGATTATGGGTCCGCAAGGTAGCGGGAAAGGCACGCAAGCTGAGTTGATAGAGAGAGATTATGGGTTTGTTCAAGTTTCTATGGGTGATTTGTTAAGAGAAGAGGTTGCTAGGTGTTCCGAGCTTGGTTTGAAAATTAAAGCGTTGATTGATAATGGCAATTTAGTTCCTGAAGATATTACTTATGATTTGTTTAAAAAAAGAATGTCTCAAATAGGTGATGTTTTGTTAGATGGTATTCCTAGGAACTTGAAGCAGGCTGAGTGGATTGATGAGCATTTTAAAGTTGATTTTGTTTTGGTTCTAGAGCTTTCTGAAGAGGAGACTGTCAGAAGGTTAGAGAAAAGAAGAATTTGCACTGCGTCAAAGAAAATATTTATTTCTGATAAAATAACTAAGGAAGATGTTGAGGAGTGCAAGGCTGCGGGTGGTGAAATTATTCAAAGAGATGATGATAAGCCTGACGCTATTAAGAAAAGATTGCAAATCTATAAGGAGAAGACTGAGCCTGTAATCAGTTTTTTTGAAGGTAAAGCGCCTATTTTTAGAATTAATGGCGAACGATCTATTGATGATGTTTATGCTGATGTAAAATTAAAGCTAGATTCTATTTTGTGATTTCTTAATTTTTTTAGAATAGAAAGATAATCGGAGAAGCCTTCAATAGAGGGTGGAGGGGTTTGAAGGGTGAGAGGTGTTTCGTAAGATTATTCTCGCCTCTCCGATTATCTTAAGCGTGATTTTTTTTGAGTGTTATGTGTTGTCGTGTCTGTATGTTAATATTGATGCTTCTTTTTTTGCTGTTTGGTATGATTCGTTATTTTTTTCGTTTTTTTCGTAATTTGAAATGAGTGTGGACAATCCATCTTCAGCCATTTTTTCACCTCTACTACTTAGTAGTAGCACATATATTTAAATGTTTCGATTATTTCACTACTTTAATGTAACAACAAACCAAAAACTTTATAAATGAACAAGTTTATGTTATGTCTATGGTTTCAAGATCTGATAAAATGGGAGAACAAATGGCCGAATACATTATGGGCTTAGTTCCTGAAAATAAAGGCTTTGAGCACACAGTTGGAAAAGTCGTCGATGATAAAAATTCTCATTTTATAAAAAATAGTTCAGACATCATATTTTTATTAAATAGGTCTTATACTAAAAATTCATTTAGAGATGTTATTTCAGCCATACATAATTCAGAAACAAAATATGATCGAATCATATCAATACCTATTAAGGACGGAATAAATTATTTTAGATCTGTTTTTAATCCGAAATTTGGTGGCATAAAATATAAGCAAGATAAAGGTTTATCTTTAAAAAATTATTCTGATGCCGATTTTCAAAAAATGATAAGATTAACCCCTCCTGAAAAAACATTGACGCTTCAGGGAGGAATAATATATTATCAACCTGAATCTAAAAATTTAGAAGAAAAACTTGTAAATTATAGATTTCAACCAGTTATTTATGACTATTCTGATATCCCTGAAGAGAAGAGATTTGGTCCAAAATATAAAGACTCTAAAGATGTATATTTGTGGACTGCAAAGAAAGATGTATTGTCTTTGTTTTCTGAAAAACAACAAAACTTTTAACTATCTACTTTATTTTATAATTATGCGATATGTTGATGTTCATGCACATTATGATTTAGGTGATTTTGATAATGATATTCATGAAGTTTTAGATTCTTGTGCAAAGAATGGTATTAAAGCAATAATTGAAAATGGCGTTCATCCCAAAAGCAATAGAAAAATATTGGGTCACGCAGAAAAATTTTCAATAATAAAGCCTGCTCTTGGATATTACCCAGTGCACGTGGTTGAAGATGGAATTGATTTGGTAGAAGATGAAATTGATTTCATGAAAAAAAATAAAGATAAATTTGTTGCAATTGGAGAAGTGGGTATGGACTTTAAAGTAGGAGATGATAATCCTTTTGGCGACAAGCACAAATTGGTTCAAAGAGAAGCGTTCGAAAAATTTATTGTTCTTTCGGAAAAGATAAAAAAGCCATTAATAATTCATAGTAGAAAAGCAGAATTAGAAGTTATTGAAATGCTTGAATCTTCAAAACTTAAGAATCCTCTCATGCATTGTTTTATGGGTAAAAAGAAGTTAATGCAAAGGATTGCTGACAATGGTTGGAATTTATCAATTAGTCCAATAGTGGAAAAGCTTCAGCAACTTCAGGAAATGGTTGCGTATACTAGTATAACTCAATTGTTGACAGAAACTGATGCTCCTTATCTTGCACCTGTTCCTGGTGAGAGGAATGACAGCAGAAATGTAACGCTAGCAGTAAAGAAAATTGCAGAAATAAAAGGTTTAGAAGAAGAGGAAGTTGCAAATAATATATTTATGAATTATCAGAAATTATTTTTGTAAGTTGTTTTTTTAGAGAAACGCTTATATTATCTGAATCGTTTCATTTTGAAATGTCTAACAACTTAGGGGATTATGCTAAATTATTAAAAGAGTTTAATGGCTCTATTAACAGTTCTAAGTTAAAACAGTTTGGTTTGTTCAAAGTTAATATTTCAAATGCTGATGACTGTTTTTTTAAAAATGATGACTATGTGGTTTCAAAAGGTTTTTTTGAAGATTTCAATAATGTTTACAATTATGTTGATTCTTTAATTTTAGATCTAAGCATTTCAAATGAACTTAATAAACTTGTTCAATTAGGTACTATAAGTGCAAAAGGGAATTTAGAAATTTGTTCTAACGCAGAAACTCTCAGTCTTGAGGGTGTTGTAAAAAAGAAAGGATTAAAAGAGTTATTTTATCACAATTTGAGTCTGTGTTTAAATTCTGGTCATGTGGAATCTTACGCTACATTAATTGATTCGAATCTCTCTCATTTAAATGAGTCTGTGAAGTATACTAAAAGTAATTTGATGATTTTGTTTGATGGTCCTATTTCTCAGATGAAGCAAGATTGCATTGCATTTTTTGATTTGGCATCTATTCCTAAGAGTGGTTTGTAAGAGAGTTTTTAGCTTGAGTTTACTTCTTTTTTTGATAATTGATGCGTCTTTAAAGCACTTATTTATAGAAAATATGTTTTTTTGCTAAAGGACAATATTTTTATAGTTGTTTTTTCTTTTAAGTTTATATGGAGATTCATATTGATACTAAGAAAGATTCTGATGCGGAAATAATGAAAGCTATAAGGATGCTTCAAGCATACGTAGGTCAAAGCGCAGATTATGGTGTTCAGAGTTCAGAATATAGTTCTCAAAATTCTGAAATTTCTAATCCTTCTCCTGGCGCATTTAATATTTTTGATGATGCTAATAGTTCTTCTTCAAATTCTCAAATAGAGGAAGAAGAAAAAGAAGATAAAAAAGAGATTCCTAGAATACAATTCATAGATTTTTGAGTATTTTACTAATTTATTACTTAAAATTTAAAAAAGGCGCTTCATTCTTCACTTTTATGTCTAAAGAGAAGAAGAAATTTATTTATGCTGATGATTTAGATAGTGAAACTTTAAAGCAGTTTGAAGACTGCATGGGTTTTAATTTTGTCATTAAAGGGGCTTTGATGCCTGATGCACATCTTGGCTATGTTGCACCTATAGGTAGTGTTCTTGTAACTAAAGATTTTGTTGTTCCATCGTGGGTTGGCTATGATATTGGTTGCGGTATGACTGCAGTTCATATTAAAGGAAAGGATATGATTAAAAAAATTAGAGAACATCAGGATGCTATATTTGAAGCAGTTAAGAAAAGAATCCCTATGGGTAAGGGCGAGATTAATTCTGTTACACAAGTCACAAGGAAAACTAAAGAAGATTATGTTGAACTTATTAATGAGTTTAAGAATGGCGCTTATAATAAGGAAATTTTGCAATTTTTGGAGGGCAAAGCAATTAGGCATATAGGAAGCTTAGGTGATGGTAATCATTTTATTGAAATTAGTGAAGATGAAGATGGAGATGCTTGGATTGTAGTTCACTCTGGTTCCAGAGGAGTTGGATTTAAGGTTGCTGAAAAGTATATGAAAAAAGTTGCAGGTGCAGATAATGTGTATGAGGCGACGCATCCCATTCATAAAGATTCTGAAGTTGGAAAGGAGTATTTGAATATTCTGGATTTTGGTTTGAAATTTGCCTTAAGAAACAGATTGGAATTGATTGAGAGAACTATTAAGGGATTGGAAGATGTTCTTGAAGAAACTGTCGAATTCGAACTTTGGACTAATAAGAATCATAATCATGCTATTTTTGAAAATGGTTTTTTTATTCATAGGAAAGGAGCTACTCCTGCTAAAAAAGGAGAGCGAGGAGTCATTCCAGGAAATATGAGGGATGGTTGTTTCTTGGTTGAGGGGTTTGGTAATGAAGATTTCATTGAAAGCTCAAGTCATGGTGCCGGAAGGAAATATAGTAGGAAGAATGCTAAAGAAGAATTTTCTATGGATGATTTTAAGAATGCGATGATTGGTATTAAAGGAACTGTTACGCAGGGAACTCTTGATGAGGCACCTATGGCTTATAAAAATGTGTTTCATGTTATGGATAAACAAAAAGATTCTGTTAGGATTGTTAAGCATTTAAAACCTGTTATTAATTGGAAGGGTGAACGTGGAAGAAAAGGTAAGGGTAATAATTAGTTTTTTCTTATGATATTTTATTATAAAATTGTGCTTTATATACTGTTGTGTTGTTAAGATTGATATATAGTATCAAAGGATTGTCTTTTATATTTGAATTTTTTGATGTTTTGTAAGGAATATTCCTATGAAATTTTTTTATTTCCTTTGTTAATTTTTCATCTTCTAATTTATCGTCTAATTTTTGCTTTTTTACAATTTCTTGCTCTTTGTATATGTTGTTTTGTATTTTTCTTTTCATTAATTTATATGTTTGTTTCCATTCTTCTTTTTGATTTTTATAGTTTTCAATTTTTTGAGTTCTATAGTTTTGTAATATATTAAATCCTTCTTCTGTAAACCAATTCAATTTTTGAAGTTCATTGTATAGTTTTTCTCTCGCTTCGAATATTTCAGATTTTAGAGTGTTATACTTTGTTGTTTTGTTTGTCACCATTTTTGTAAGTTTTATGAGGTAATTTGTTTTTTCTAGTCTTTTTTTCTCATTTTTTGGTTTTTTATTTATCATAACTTCTTGAACTTTTTGTAATGTTTCTAATTCTATGTCTATTTCTCTTTGTTTATTTTCTTCAAGATCGCGTTGTATTTTTTTATAAAAATTTTTTAGTTCCAGTTTTTCCTGTTCAAGGTGCAGAATTAATTTTCTTGTGTTGTTTTCGGTTTTTGTTTTGTTTTCTGCCTCTTTTTTACAGTCTCTTATTGATGTGTTTTTATAATTTTTAAGATCGTTTCTCTCTTTTTCTTTTTTTTGTATTTCTTCTTCAGTTTTAGTTATTCTTGATGAGATTCTTCTTTTTTTCTTTTTGAATCTGTTTGGTTTATTTTCATTTAGATATTTTAACTCGTTTATTGCGTTTTCATAATTTGATTTTGAATTTTTTATTTGTTGTGTTGTTTCTTCTATTTTTTGTTGTGTTAGTTCTTTTTGTTTTAGTATTATTTCAACTTTTTTATCTATTTCTAGGATTTTTCTTTTTGTTGATTCTTCTATTCTTTTTTTTCTTTCATTTATTTGCGCTTCTCCTTGTCTGTAAAGTTTTTCATATATTGCGTTGTATTCTTTGTTGAAAAGTTCGTATTTTAACTCGTTTGGTGTTTGCGTTTCTAGTTCTCTGATTTTTTGATCTATGCTTTCTTGCTTTTTTGTAAATTCATCTTCGTTTCGTTCTAGTTCTCCAAGGTAGTATTCGAGTTTTTCAGTTCTTGGCGTATATGTCTTTATGCTTGTTGCGGGAAAGTATTCTAGCTGTTTTACGAGTTCCCCTTTTCTGTTTGCTCCCACTGCTATTGTTGTGTTGCCGTAGAAGCCTCTGTATTTTATTCTGTTTTTTAGAAACCTCAATTCATTTTTCATATCATCATAGGTTGTTTTTGAAAGATGATATTCGTTGCTAGCTTTGATTGGTTCATCTTCATTTTTTTTTATAGAAATGTCAAGTGCCTTTTTGTTATTAGGATTTATTGTTATGTTGAGTGCTCCGTATATATTTTTTAGTTTTAGAGACTTTTTGAGTTCTTCTTCTATTTTATTTTGTTCGGATTTATAGTTGTTGGATTTATTTTTTCCTAATATGAAATAACCGCTGTCTATTATGATTTTTTTATTTGTTTCTTCTTCTATTTTTTTCATTATTTCTCTAAGGAAGGGCGTTTGCGATATTAGGTATGCTGCATTATAGCTGCTTATTTGGTTTAGTACGGAGCTGTGTTTGTCATTTTTAGAGTCTATATCTGGCGCACCTCCTGATTTGAAGTCTAGTGGGTGTGCTATTATTGCATTTTCTTGTTCGTATAAAAATAGCACATCAAATGTTGATATGAATTTATTATTTTTTTCTACAAACCCTTTTTTTGTAAATGTTTTGTGTTTTTTTAAATCTAAAAGATCTAAAGGTATTATTATTCCTCCTGAAAGAAAGAATATTTCTGAACTGTAGTCAGGGCTATTTTCTTTAAGTTTTCTATTAAATGTTCCAAGAAGTTTTGTATCAAATACTGGAAAATATAATTCTTTATTTTGTTTTAGAAGTATTTCTATTATTGTTTCTTCGTATGTGTCAAGTTTTGTGTGTGGTCCTAATAACATTTTTATTTCTCGTTAAGTACGTATTCTTTTTTTATTTGTTCTCCTAGTTTATCAAGATTTTCTTTTTTGATATAGCAGCTTGCTGCTTCCGGGTGCCCTCCTCCGCTTTCCGTCACTTTGAGTTTTGTCATTTTTTCATAGAATTCTCCTAAATGAATTTCTTGTCCGGGCGCTTTGTTTGTTCTCGCACTTATTTTGTAAAGTCCTTCTTTTGTTTCTAGTGATGTGAATAGCACTCCGTAGTCTTCTGGTAGTATTCTTGATTTTGCTGTTATTCCTCCAAAGACGCCAGTCATAACTCTTAGGAATTCTATATTTTTTTCAAGCTCTGTTTCAAGGTTGTCTAGTTGTATTAGATATGCTCTTTTTCCTATTTCTATTAGTCTGCTTCTGTTTTCTGTGTTTGAGTATGTTTCTGTTAATGTTTCTTGTTCTAGTTTTTTTAGGTCGTTGTTTAAAATCCATTTTTCTATTAGTTCCATTCCATCATGAATTGTTTGATTGTATTGTTTTTTTATATCTATAAGTTTTTTGAATACTATTTGCTGTTTTTCATCGTCAGGATCATATTTTCCTTCTAGTTCTATTACAATTGCTTCCATGAATAATTGTCCGTATGTTTTTATTGTTTTGTTGTTTATTTGTAGTTCTTCATCAATCTCACCCATTTTTGAATAGGCAGTCATCTCGTTTGCGATCTCTGCTATTGATTTATTCTTGAGGAGTTTACTTTTTTGGTCTGTTATTATGTGTTGGTGTTCTTTGAATAATTCATGATTTTCTTTTCTTTTTCTTGGATCTGAGAATGCGATTAATCTTTTTTCGAGTTGTCCTAGAAGTGTATATCTTTTGTATCTTGTAGTTCCTTTCAAATCATTCATATGTTCTTCAGTTATTCCCAGTTCGAAAAGCAATCTGTCCGCAAGTTGTATTCTTTGTTTATGTCTTTTTTCATCGTCTTTGTAGTCTTCTATTATTGGGTCTATGTATTCGCCGTTCGCATTAGTTATGAGTCTTTCTCCGTTTTCTGCAATTTCTATGAGGTTTTTGTTGTATTGTTCTCGGAATTCTTTGTTTATTTTTTCTATTTTTTCTTCACTTATTGTGTCAAGAATTATTTTATTTATTCCTGTTTGTTTTTTGTTTATATCTATCACGAATAATAATTCTAGTTCATTTCTTATTTTTTCTGTGGATTCTCCTATTTTTTTGTATCCTTGTGAAAATAGGAATTTTTTTCTTTGTTCGTTGTTTGCGACATCGTATTTTAGGTTTAATGGGATTTGAGATTCTGCTATGGCATAAGAGATTGTTTTTGTGAAGTAACCGAAGAATGGGCTGTCTTCTTTTTGTAGTTTTTGGTTGTTAATGTAATATTCGTAAATTGTTTTGTTTATTCCTTCGTCTTTTTGCTGGTCTGCTTTTGATCCTGCCAGTGCAAACATTGTAAGGTAGTCTATTTTTTCGTTTAGTTCTTTTTTTATTTTTTTATCTAGTTTTACGTTTTCATCTTTTATAAGTTCGTCTTTTATGTAATGAAGAAGAATCCCTGAAAGCAGGGATCCTGATAGTTCTTTTGCCCCGTCTATTTTGTAATTGCAGGGGTTTATGTATTGGTGTTTTCCTTCAAATTTTAGGGGTTTGTGGTGATCTAAAATTATTGCTTCTTCTAGTTGTTTTAGTCTTTCCGGGTTCATAACAGAGAGGTCTGAGAATATGTAGGTTCCATTTCCCCTTCTTTCTTTTATTTTTGTTATGCTGTTTTCGTCTTCTTCATTGTCAGAAATAGTCATGTGTCTTTCTGATTGTATGTTGTAATTGTGTGCTTGAGGTTTTTCTCCTTTAGGTATTTCTGTTTTTCCTAGTGTTTCTACAATTATTTTAAGCCCTGGTTCAAGAATTAATGATCCCAGACCGTCAGCATCAGCTAGGTGGCTTACTATGTTTATGTTTCTGTATTCGTAATTTGCCAGTCTTTCATATAATGTGTGTGCTGCTTTTTTTAATTCCTGAAGAATTTTCTCGTATTTTGTATTTTCTCTTTCCAGTATTTCTGTTAGATTGATTTTTCAAAACCCCTTTGGTCACTATTATAAAATAGCGAAACTATTAAATATATAAGTTTATCGTTATTTTGTTATGCGGGGATTTTTATGAGCGAGACTTACAATAAATTTAGTGTTTCTTTTTGGGTTTTTGCTTTTTTATTGCCTGTTGCTTTATTGTATTCTTTTTTGACTAGGAATTGGGTTAATATTATTTTGAGTTTTTTGATTTTGATTTTGTCTTTGCCTGTTTTTTTTAATAAGAAGAGAGTTTTTGGCGGTTTGGAGTTTTTTACTTTGTTGTTTTTGTTTGTCACTATTTATGTTGGGAATTTGGATTTTTTTATTAGTTTATTTTCTTGGTGGGATTTGTTTATTCGTTTTGTTCTTGGTATTATAACTGTTTTAGTTGCGTTTATGATTATTTTTATTTTGAATGTGGGAAATCATGATAATTTAAGGTTGAGTCCGTTTTTTATTTCTTTGTTTTGTTTTAGTTTTGCTTCTACTTCTGCTTTATTGTGGGAAATTTTGAAGTTGTTTTTGCAGTTTAATTTTGATTTTGTGTTTTTTTCAGGTAGTGTTTTTAGGGAGTTTTGGAATGTCGTTGTTTTTTTGCTTGGTTCTTTTTTTGCGGCTAGTATGGGGTTTATTCATATGCGTTTTTTTAAGTATTCCTTTGTTAAGAAGTTTGTTTTTTCTTTGTTGAAGAAGAATCCTTCTTTGTTTAGGGGTATTGTTGATCCTGTTGATCAGTTAAATGTGTTAATTAGTTCTGGTGAGAGTTCTACTGTTGAGTTTAAGTCTGCTCTTCGTACTAATCTTTTTACAGGGGAGCATGATAAGCGTATTGAACATAGTGTTCTTAAGACCATTGTTGCTTTTCTTAATAGTTTTGGCGGTGTTTTGTTAATTGGTGTTTCTGATGAAGGAACTATTTTGGGCATTGATGCTGATGGTTTTAGGAGTTCTGATAAGTTTTCTTTGCATTTTACTAATTTGATTGAGAAGTTTATTGGTCGTAGTGTTTTTTCGTTGATTAGGGTGGACTTTGTAAGTGTTAATTCTTTGTTAGTTTGTAAAGTTGAGGTTTCAAGAAGTAATAAGCCTGTTTTTTTGAATTATATGGGTTCAGAGGAATTTTATGTTCGTTTTGGTCCTAGTAGTATTAAGATTTTTGGCAGTAAATTGGTTGATTATGTTAAGAATAATTTCAAGAAGCATTGATTATTGCGTGTTGGTTTTTTTTGGGTGTGGTTGTTTTGTTCTTTGTAGCCTATATTGTTATTAGTTTTTTGGGCTGTTATTTGCAGTCTTCTGGGCAGTTTTGAGGTGTTTCTGCGCATGGGCATCCTTCTCCTTGGCAGACTATTTCTGCGCATTTTCCATCTCCACATTTATTGATGCATATCGGTTGTTGTGTTTGTTCTTCTGGAGGAATTGGTCCTTTATCTATTATTTCTATGAATGTTTGTCCTTTTTCTGTTGTGCATTGTCTTGGATAGCTTTCCATTACTGGGTTTCCTGCATTTATGCATTCTTCAAAAGTGGTTATTTTTTCATTTTGGCACGCAGTTATTACTAATAGCGTTATTATTCCTAGCAATATTATTGTTCTTTTCATATTTGTATATTGTATCAAAAGATATTTAAAACATTCGAAAATCTGTGTTTTTTAGAGGTAGATAAAATGGCATTTGATAAAAGTTTAGACAAGGAATTATTTGGTGAATCAGCAGAGTTTGAGACAACAAAACTAAGAGTTTCAGTATTTTCCTATAATGATGGTCAGCCAAAGCTTCAGATTAGTAGAGAGGTTCTTAATACTGAGGATGGTTCGTGGAAGTGGGCTAAGATGGGTAGGCTTACTAAAGATGAGGTTGTAACTATTTTGCCTTTGATTGAGAAAGCTAAAGAGCATCTTTAAGAGTTTTTTTTAGGTTCTTACATTATTAGTTCGTAATTTTTTTTTAGTATTATTTTTTGAAGTCCTTGATTTATTTGTTTTGTTCTGTTAGTTATTATTCCTTTGAAGTATTTTATGTCGGTTTGTATTGGTTTTTTTTCTTTTTCTTTTAGGTATTCTATTTCGCAATTAATCAAGTCTTGTAGGTCTCTTAGGTTTTCATAGTAGTAGTTTACTCCAAATAAGCCTGGTTTGTGTCTTAGTGCTGTTTTTTTGTGTTCATAACCCATAAGTTTCCAGTCATGTTGTGTTCTTGGTCTTATTCCTACCAGAGTCATTTGATTTAGAAAAATGTTGTATATTTGCGGCATCTCGTCGATATGAAGCAAGCGTAGGTATTTTCCTAGTGGTGTGATTCTTGGATCATTTTTTATTTTTCCATTTCCTGTTATTGTTTTTGTTAGTGCTAATTGTTCGAACTGAGAGTCTGCTCCTTTTATCATAGTTCTTATTTTTATTTTTTGAAATGGTATTTGGTATTGTCCTAGAACTTTTTGTGAGTAGAATATTTTGTTGTCCATTTTTACAGTTCTATGATTTTTCCTTCGGCTCCTACGTTTATAACTTTTGTTTTTTCTAGTTGTTCTTCTAGTCCTTCTGCTTCGTGTACGTGACTGCATAGTAGTATGTCTGGTTGTAGTTCTTTGATTGCTTTTAGGACGCCGTGGCTTCCTTTTACGAAGTTTGAGAATTTTTCTATTTTGCTTCCTGTTGGGTGTACATGTGTCATCATTATTTTTTTTGGTAGATATGCTATTTTTTCAAATCCTTGTTTTAGAGTCTCAAAAATTTTTTTTTCTGTTATTCCGTGTATTCCTATGTTTGCTGATCCGCATCCAAAGATTCCTATGTCTTCATATCTGACTGAGTAGCCGTGCAAGTGTTTTGCATTGTTTATTTTTGCTAGGAATTCTGCTGTGGAGATGCTTTCATGGTTTCCTGATATTAGAAGCAATTTTTGATTTTTGTCTTTGAAAGGCTTTAGTATGTTCTCTAAGGAGTCTTCATTTTGTATATCTCCGCATAGTAGTATTAAGTCTACTTTATTTTGTTCTGCTTTTTTTGCTAATCGTTTTGCTACGTCTAAGTCTCCGTGTAGGTCTGCGGCTCCGAGGATTTTCATTTTATCTTAGAATTTGTGGTTGGTCTACGAGGTTTATTATTGTGGATGGTCTTCCTTTTTTTTCTCCTTCGTATATTATGAATGCTACTTTGTTTTTTATTGTTGAGTTTAAGTCTTCTGTGTTTGTCATGAAGTCTGATCCTGTTTTGTTGGCAGATGTTGTTATTATTGGTTTTCCTAGTTCTTCTACTATTTTTGAAAACCAGTTATTCGGTATTCTTATTCCTATTGTGTTTTTTCCAGGATTTACTGCTTTTGATAGTGCTGAGTCTTTTTTTAGTTTTAGTATTATTGTGAATCTGTGTTGTTTTCCTTTTATTTCTATGTATGTTCCTAGTTTTTCTACGAATTCTTTTTCTTTTTCACCTACTTCACAATTGTCATAAACCCATTTTTTGTTTGGAGCAATTATTGAGAATGGTTGTATGCTGCTTCCTTTTATTTCTCTTAATTTATTGACGAGTTGTGTGTTTGTTGCATCGCATCCTAATCCATATATTGTATCTGTTGGGTATATGAATATTTCTTTTGTCATCTGTTTTAAGAATTTTCTTTTGTTGTTTATGAACTCGTCTTTAGTTATTATCATTATTGTCTGTAAATGTATGTTTATTTATATAGTTAATTGATTTATTTTTAAATGGCGTTTCTCGCTGATTTTTTTCTTACGGTTTGTTGCCAATAGAAATTTTCTAAAAATATCATTTTTTCATGATATTCTTGCCATGACATGTATTCTCTTTTGTCAAATATGTTTATTAGATTTTTAAGCATATTCTTCGCCTCCATAAGTGTTGTTTAAGTAGTCTGTCATTGTTTGTTCGTCTTCTTTTGTTATTAGTTCTTGTTCTAACAGTATGGGTATTAATTTTTGTGTGTATGTTCTTATTTTCATTTTTTCACCTCTTTTGTGTCATGTCTTTTATTTGTTCAAAAAATAGTTGGTTGATGTATTGTGTGTATTGTGTTTGAGTCATTTTTTTTCACCTCTATTTTGTTATTTTTTTGCTTGTTTATATAGTCCGCGTCAGCACTTGTCCAGTGCTTTTTGAGAAACATTTATATATGGCGTTATGTAGTTTTGTTGTTGTATGGCGGATAATATTATTTTGGAGGTCAGATCTCACCTTTCTGATATTAAGGCTGGGACTGGGGCTTGGCATGAATTGGTTTCTAAGGGTGTGCATTTTAGTACGCCTCATAATGTTCGTAAATTGTTATATGGTAGGTTGGTTGATAATGTGAAGTTTTTAGCTGATTTTGCTCATTATTTTGAGCATGAAAATTCTCATAGTATAAGGTCTGCTGTTTCTCCTTTGGGCAAGAATGTTTTAGGTCTTAGAGATTTATTTTTACATGATGAATCTAAGCGTGATGAGATTCTAAGGATATTAGAAGATATGAAAAGGAATATTGCTGAGCTTGAGAAGCTTATTTAGTTCTTTTTTTAGAAAGTTTTATATTTGTGTGTTTATATTTTTTTTTATGGATGTCGACAGTTTAAAAAAAGAACTTGGTTCTGTTTTTATAGAATTAAAGGCGGGTTTTAAGTCCATTGAAGAATTGGTGTCTAAAGATGCTTATTTTAGTATTCCCAAAAACACTAGGCATCTTTTGTTTGTTTCCTTAAGGGATAAAGTTAATTTAATTCTTGATGTTTTTCTTCAGGCACAGTATTTTGATAGTGACGAATTGAAGAATAGTGTTTCTAATTTGAATAAGGGTTTTAAAATTTTTAGTGAAGCTGTTGTCAATGAGAAGAAGGAGGAAATTCTTGTTTCTTTGGATAATTTGGGTGCTGTTGTTAGTGGTTTGATTAAGTCTTTTTAGAAATCTGTGAGTTTTTTTTCTACTATTGTGGTGTTTCCACCTGCTCCTGTTAGTTTTTTTGTTTTTATGTAGTTTCCATCTTCTAGCATCGCTATTTTTCTTTGAAATGTTTTGTAGGATGCTGCACCTTCTTTTTTTTGGTATATTTTGTATAAATCGCCTATTTTTTTGCCTGAATTTTCTTTTACTACATCATATATTAATTTTGAATCACTTTCTAATTCTTCTGAGTTTTTTATTGTGAAATCATCTAGTTTGTTTATTGCTTTTTGTACGTGTTCTTTTGTGATTTTGTTTTTGCTTTGGTTTTCTGCGTTTAGTGCTGATTCTTTTAGTAGGTACAGCCCCGATCTTATGTCTTTTAGTTGGAATGTTTTTTCGGCTATTTTGTCGAAAGCTTCTTGTTCTATTGCTCCTAGGTGTAGTGCTATTTCCTTTCTTAGTTTCATTATGCTTAGTGTTTCTTTTAATGTGTATCTTCTGAATTCAAATAATTCTGGAAGTAGTCTTGATTTTATTCTTTCATCTAAATTAACTAGCCATGATTTGTAGTTTGTTAGTAGAAATATTGATTTGTAGTGTATGTCTTCTAACACAAAATATATGAAATCTAGTTCGTCCGCTTTGTCTATTTCGTCAAATACAAATGCAGCTGCTTTTTTGTTCAACATTCTTGAGATTACATCATATAGGTCAAATGTTTTCTTGTTTTGTGTGAATTTGTAGCCGATTATGTTGCATATTTCTAGTAGTACTTTGTATGTTGTGTTGTGTTTCCAGCAGTTTATGTATATTGGTTCTATTTCGTCTGTTTCTTTTTCTAGTTCTCTTAGTATGAATTTTGTTGCTGCTGTTTTTCCTATTCCTGGTGCTCCGTGTATTAGGATGTTTCTTCCGGATCTTTTGTGAAATAGAGGTTTTAGAGAGTTTGCTAGGTATTGTTGTTCGTTTTCTCTAAATGGTAATTCTCCGGGTACGTAGTCGTATTCTAGCGCGTCAAAGTTTTTTATTAGGTTTTGGTTTGGTTTTAGTGTATCGTCAAATAGTCCCATATGTTCACCTATTTTGTTTGAGTTTTTGTTTTTATAAAAAGTTTGTTATCTTTTTTTCGTTAATTTTTCAATATTATGTTCTATATAGTAAATAAATATTTCTCATTAAATATATAAACTATTAGAATGACCTGATGTTATGAAATACGTGGAACTTTCAAAAGCTTATTCTAAGCTTGAAAATACGTCAAAAAGACTTCACAAGACATATATAATCTCCAATTTATTAAAAGAAACTTCTGAAAATGAACTTGAGTATGTGATTATGCTCTTACAAGGAAGAGTTTTTACTGATGCTGATGATAGGGAGATAGGTGTTGCTGCAAAGCTTGTTTTAAAAGCGATAGCTGTATCTACAGGATATTCTGTTTCAGATATAGAGGATTTGTGGAAAAAAATAGGGGATTTGGGGGAAGTAGCAGAAAAATTATGCGGAAAGAAAACTCAAAACACATTATTTTCTCAGGATTTAGAAGTTGAAGAAGTTTTCAACAACTTACAGAAACTAGCATCACTTGAAGGTATGGGTAGTGTTGATCAAAAAGTAAAATTGATATCAAAAGTTCTTACTAGTGCTAAACCTTTAGAAGCAAAATATGTTGTAAGAACTGTTCTTCAGGATTTAAGAGTTGGTGTTGCTGAAGGAACACTAAGAGATGCAATTGCTTGGGCGTATCTTCCAAATATAAACCCTGGTTATGATGAAGAAACAAATGCTATAACTCCTGAAAACAGAGAAGAATACAATAAACAGTTGGAATCTGTTCAGTCAGCTCTGAATAAAATTAATGATTTTTCTAAAGTTGCAGTCGCTGCAAAGAAAGGATTAAAAGAATTAGAGAAAATAAAAATCATTGTTGGAAAACCATTGAAAGTTATGCTTGCACAGAAAGTCAATACTGTAAGTGAAGCATTTGAAACTGTGGGTAAACCTGCAGCTATAGAATTTAAATACGATGGATTTAGGATGCAGATTCATAAGAAAAATAATTCTGTCACAATATTCACTAGAAGATTGGAAGAAGTAACAAAGCAGTTTCCCGAAGTAAAAAATTTTGTTTTGAAAAATGTTGATGCAGAATCCTGTATTTTAGACTGCGAAGCAGCAGGTTATGATTCTAAGACGGGTAAATATACTCCTTTTCAGAGCATTAGCCAAAGAATTAAGAGAAAATACGATATTGAAAAAATGTCAAAGGATTTTCCTGTTGAATTAAACATTTTTGATATTATTTATTTTGATGGGGAAGATTTATTATCAAAACCATTCAATGAGAGAAGAGAGCTATTAGAAAAGATTGTAACACAGGAAAAGAAAAAAATAGTTCTTTCAAAGAAATTAATAACTGATTCTGAAGAGAAAGCTCAAGAATTTTTTGATGAATCTATAAAACAAGGTAATGAAGGGTTGATGTTTAAAAATCTTAATGGCATTTATAAACCAGGTTCAAGAGTTGGATATATGATAAAGCTTAAGAGCGCCCAAGATCCTCTTGAGGTAGTGATTCTCGGGGGTGAGTGGGGTAAAGGAAAAAGAAGCGGATGGATAACATCTCTTACAATAGGTGTTCAAAGTGATGATGGCTTCTTAGAAATTGGACATGTAGGGACTGGATTAAAAGAAAAACCTGAAGAAGGTTTAAGCTTTGGAGAAATCACAGAACTACTAAAACCAAATATTATCAAAGAGAAAGGAAGAGAAGTTACTGTTAAACCAGGTGTTGTTATTAGCGTTGAGTATGAAGAAATACAAAAGAGTCCTGGTTATAGTTCAGGATATGCCTTAAGGTTTCCTCGTGTGAAATTATTAAGATCTGATAGAAGACCTGAAGAAATCGCGACTTTGGAAGAAGTCGAAGATTTGTTCTATAGTCAAAAGAAATGATTCAGTAGTAGAGTTTCCTGAAGTTTTCTGCGAATACTTTATCTTTGTATATTGTTAGTTTTATTTCGCATTTTTTATGAGCTATTTCTGTTATTTCTTTCATGCTCATTTCTTGAACTGTTTTGTATTTTTTGAAGAATTCTTCTATTTTTTTTATTATTTGTTTTGTGTAATCGACTTTTATTATTGTGTCTCCCACTATGTTTATGTCTGAGTTGCTTTTGTCATCTTTTATGAATTTTATTTTTGCTCCTGTATCTTCATATATTTTTGCTGCCCATTTATTTAAAGGATTGTTTTTTGTTAGAATCCATTTTGTTTTCAGTTTTTTGTAATTTTCATATATTTTTGTTTCTCTTCCAAGGTTTATTAGCATCCACCAACAGTAGTTAGGTTTCATTATTGCCACTTTTGGTTCATCTTTTTCTAAGTGTTTTGGTAAATATGTGAGTATGTCTCCCCAGAACATGTCTAATTCTAACAAGTTGTTTAATGTGTAAATGGAATAATTTTCTTTTACAATGTCTCTGCTAAATTCATGTATGTTTTTTCCTTCTTTGGTTGCTAGTTTGTCAAAAAATGATTTGTATTTAATAATCCATTTTTGATTTAATGAGTATTTTTTGTTGGTTTTTTCCAGAATTGTTTTTTCTTGTAGGTATTCGACAGCTTTTCTTACTCCTTGGTATGTTATTGATATGTTGTAGTTTTTTCTTATTTTATTATATATTTGCATTATTGTTAAGGAGTGCTCTTCGGTTAGTAATGTGAATACTAGGTCTTTCAGATTTCTTGTTTCTTCTCCTTTTTGCGGTATCGAAAATTCTATCATTAATAGAGAATAATTGTCTTAATATTTAAACCTTTTGCTACAAAAATAGTTGTAGTAAATATTTATTATTTATTTGCAGTTACTATTTTTTAATGACACGTAAAGAAAAAATAAACGAGCGCATTTATTTACAAATTCCAGGGTTCTTTGAGGGCTCTTTGAAGATGGTTGGCTTAGCATTGATAGTGAATACTGCTTCAGTTGAAGGTTCTCACGCATTACAGTATCTTGGCGGAGGCATTAGTTATGCTTTAGGAATTACAGCCAGCCTGCTTAGAAAGATTACAATTGATGATTATATACTAGAAATATTTAATGAATTGAACGATAAAGTTAGCAAGAATATTGAGAAGTTAAAGAAAAGTACTGTAGATGAAACTATCAACAGACAATTGCAAATACAATATCCTTTTGTGAGTAAAGATGATTTTTCTAGGTTAAGGAAAAGGTTTGGAGATGACTTAGAATTTGTTGATTGCCTTAAAAGGCGAAGTAGAAATGAACCTATGGAATATTTGCTTGAAAAAGCAAATTTTTTGGGCAGAAAATTCAAAGTAACCAAAAATACGTATGTGCCAAACAAGGAAACGGAATTATTAGTTGAATATTTAATTCAAAATGAAAACTTGGATGGAAAAAGAGTACTTGACGTGGGTACTGGTTGCGGCAATATAGCTATTTCTCTTAAGCGCAAGGTTGATAACGTAAGCATTTATGCATCGGATATTAGTGAGAAAGCACTTGAAATCGCAAAGCAAAATGCAAAGAAGCATAATACAGAGATAGCAGATTTTTTTGTTAGCAACTATGTAGATGATGTGCCTGTAGAACCCAATTACATAATATCTGATTTGCCGTGGGGTCATGGCGATTCGAAGAGTGATTATACCTTAAAATCAATCGATAATGATGAACTAAAACACATGCCACAAATTGCAGTTTATCATCCTGATGGAGATATGGTTGCTTATGAAGAATTATTCGAGTCTATTCAGAAAAAGAGTTGGCATCCTAAGCTTTTCATAGAAACAGGTCTTATGCCAAAGCATGTTGTTGAAAAAGCAATTCCTAAATGTCTTGATTGGAAATATATTCCTATGAAAGATTATTCAATTACAGAAATTTATTTTTAAGATTTAAAAGTCGAAGATATTATCGGCAGAAGAAAAAGAAATCTTGATTATTTTCAGGTTGCTTTTTTGTATTCTTGTCTAATTATTTTTCCAAAGTTTTCAAACATCACATTTTTATAATTGGTTTTTATAGATGTGTTGTTCTTTGAGGTAACTATTTTTTTTCTTTCAAAATCTTTATTGTAGTTGTTATTTGAAAAATGATGTTCTGTTATTTTTTTAGTGAGTTTTTTTAGGTCGCTTTCTTTTTGTGCTGTTATTCTTTGAAGTGCATTTAAGTATGCAAATATGTTTCCTTCTACTATTGATAGTTTCTCCTTGTTTCTTTTTGAGGAAATGCTTGCAGTTATGTAGGTCTCATTTAAGAGTTTTTCATTAACTTTCCAAACACCTATTAGTGATTCGTTCTCATCAAATAACTCTTTTTCTTTTACTATAACTATTGATTTTTCATTAAGCATCAGCTCTCTTGCGTATTGTGTAAGTAGTATTGTTGCGGGTATTGAGTTTTTTGGTTTATCTGAGATCCATGTCTGGTAAGTTATTTGTGGATAAAGTAATCCTGATGCGTTAAATTCATTTGCATATATGAAGAAATAATCTGGTTTATCTTTTGTTCTCGTGACATGATTCTTGAAGCTTATTATGCTATCATTAAGTTCGTCAAGAGTCCAAATCAAGTATTCATTGTTTGTTTTGCTAATTCTAGTCTTTGGTCAATTGTTTTTGCTTCTTTATGCATTATGATCTGATTATCAAACATAACGTTTTAGAAGGGGGCAGTTTTATTTAAAATTTTGTAAATTATATGCAGGGGTATAATAACTCTTAAAGAAGTCGAAGATATTTATTATCGGCAGAATAAGAGTTGATTATTCTCCGGGCAATATTAATGTGAGCTCTCTTGGTGTGTTTCCTGTTTCTGCAATATTTTTTCTAACGTGTCTGTTTAATTCTCTATTTTCCGAATTTTTCAGTGCTTCTTTGAGTTGTTTTCCTCTCATTTTTACTTCCATATAAGATATCGGTTCTATTTTTCTGTTGTAATCTCTTTCATGCTCAAAGTGTGATGCTAAAAGTCTTGGAAAATAATTTGCTGTTGAAAAGAAATTTTTGTTCATTAAGTATTCGTGGTATTTCATATAAATATTCATATAGTCTCTTTCTAAATTGTGGAATGTAAAAAATGATTTTATGTATTTATCTGTAGGAAATTCTTTTACATCTTCTAAGTATTTTTGATATGACTTGTTAAGTAAAGAATCATTCTTTGTTATTTTGTAATGATTTTCTTTTATTTCTTCAACCCATAGTTTGTTTGTTCTCTTGAATTTTTTTTCAAATTCCTCTTTTGAATATATTTTTAGATCGTTTGGTTGATGAAATAATATTATTTCTGAATATCCTGCAAATATTTTTCCTTCTTTTTCAAGTCCTAATACTTCTTCTAATTCTTTTGCTTCTCCATATTGCCCTCTTATGTATGCGGTTACAGATAATGATTCGTGTTCAAATGCTGCTTCATTGCTTTTTAGTATTTCAGAAGCTCTTTTTGTAGAAAAGTAAAGAGAATTTCTTTGATCTTCTATCCGGTCTATTTCTAGGTTTCCTTTAGCGCTTTTCATTATTTGCCAGTACCCTTGTGCATAAACGCTAGATGTTGCAACAGCTACTAGTGTTTCTATTTTTGGTATGTTTTTGTATAGGACTGATAGTTTATTGTCTGAGAGTATTGTTTCAAATATTAATTTATATTTGTCGAGTTTATAGTATGCTTTGTCGTGTTTGCTTTTTCTTCCAAGATATGTTAGTCTATTTTTTCTTATTGAGTCGGGAAGTGAGTCGAAGTACTTTTTTCTTGCTTTTCTGGAGTCCTCCACAGTATCAACTATTGAAAGATTATTCTTATCAAAAACAACTCTGATATTATCGTCTACTTTTGCTAAGTTTATCCATCCTTCTATTTTTTCTTCTAAGAGTTCATATGAGTTCTCTGCAATGTTTTTAGCTTCTTTTATGTTTAGTTCAAGGGCTGTTTTTTGAGGATTGTAGTTTTTGAAATCTGGAAGTTCTTGTTTTATCTCTCTTAATTGTTCTCTTAATTTTTTGTATGGGTTCCATTCAATGTTTCCAAGTAAAAATATTTCTGTTGCAAGAAGTCCTATTAAAACTGTTTTTTTCCATGTTTTCATTCCTGGATATTTTTTTCTTTGTTCTTCAAGAAATTCTTTTTCCCATGTGTTCATAATTTTTTGTTAATTTTGTTCTCTTTTATTATTTTTGCGTTTTGTATTGCTATTTTCGTAATATTTCCGGAAATTACAGAAGTTTTTTTGTTTACTTTGCGAAAACTTTTTAAATAATTTGTATTCCTGTAGTGGTAAAATGACACCTACAAAACTTGCAATGATAAGAATGCTTTGTTATTAAGCTTGGTAGGTGTACCTTTTTTCTGTATTTTTTGAACGCCTCCTAGGTTTAACTAGGCATAAGATGGCTCAACGATAGACAAATGTGAATGGGGGATTCCCATGAAAAACAAAAACAAAAAAAATTCAAAAAATGAAGTGCATAAACCAATTGATTTCAAATATAATTTGAAGATGTATTGGCAGTTAGTTCGAAATTACAAATGGATGGCTTTTGGATTGTTAATGATGATTTTGTTTTTTCAATCATCATATTCAGCGCAAAGTTATCTTTTCAAAGTTCTAACTGATGAAGGAGCGAAATTTATAGCAAAAGAAATTGTGCAAAGTGAATTCCTCAGAACTTTAGGGATTCTCGCTTTAGTTTATGCTGGTTTGAAACTATTGCAGACTGGTTTTAGATGGATTTGGATGAACACAATTAACATTTTTGAAACAAAGATGATGCTTGATATAAAGAAAAAAATGTTTAATCATGTTGTTCATTTGGATCATGAGTTTCATACAAGCAATAAAACCGGTTCTCTTATCAGCAGATTGATAAGGGGAGGTAATGCAATTGAAAGACTTACAGATGTAATCGTTTTCAATTTCGTACCTTTGCTTTTCCAAACTATTGTTGTCGGCGGAACTATTATGTTGTTTGATCCTTTTTCGGCTTTAGTAGTGGTGCTAACAATATTGGTATTCATAGTTTTTAGTTTTTACATAAACAAAAAGCAACAACCAGCTAATATGGCTGCTAATGATGCTGAGGATTTAGAAAAAGCAATGGTTAGTGATTTCCTTACGAATATTGAAAGTATTAAGTACTTTGGCAAAGAAGAAAAAATAAAATCAAGGTATTTAAAGTACGGAGATCTTACTAGAAAAACAATGCTTGCGCATTGGAATTATTTTAGATGGCTCTCTGCAGGTCATACTTTGATATTAGGATTGGGTACTTTTTTCTTATTGTACTTCCCTATTCAAAAGATGCTTGCAGGAACTTTAACAATAGGCACTTTGGTATTTATTTATGCTTCGTTTGAAACTATGATTGGTCATTTATTTGGTTTTGATCATGGTCTTCGTGGTTTTTATAGAAGTATGGCTGACTTTGAAAGTTTGTTTAAGTACTATAAGGCTCAGAAAACTGTTGTGGATGTTAATAATGCTAAGCAATTAAAGGTCAAAAAGGGAACCATCAGTTTCAAGAATGTATGTTTCAAATACAAGAACAGATATGTTTTAAGAGACTTTAGTTTGGAAATTCCTGCAAACAAAAAGATTGCTTTAGTTGGACCTTCAGGTTCTGGGAAAAGCACTCTTATTAAATTACTTTATCGTCTTTATGACATTAATAAGGGAACTATTTTTGTCGATGGATACGATATAAGTAAAGTGAAACAGGAATCTTTGCGTGGAGAACTTTCAATCGTTCCTCAAGAAGCTGTATTGTTTGATGACACTATTTTGAACAATATAGGATTTAGTAATGGAAACATGAATAAGAAGCAAATATTAAAGGCGATGAAGTTTGCTCAGCTTGATAAAGTAGTTTCGGGTTTTCCTAACAAAGAACAAACGATTGTTGGAGAAAGAGGCGTTAAACTTTCAGGAGGAGAAAAGCAACGTGTATCCATAGCAAGAGCTATATTAGCAGATAAAAAAATAATTGTCTTAGATGAAGCAACATCTGCTCTTGATTCTGGAACAGAACATGAGATACAAAAAGACCTAGAGAATCTGATGGAAGGAAGAACCAGCATAGTTATTGCGCATAGGCTTTCAACAATTATGAAAGCGGACATGATTGTTGTGCTTGATAAAGGAAGAGTGGTACAAAAAGGAACTCATAACGATTTAATAGAGCAGGAAGGATTGTACAAAAAACTTTGGAACCTTCAGAAAGGCGGCTATATAAAGTGAACTGTCAGCAGTCGGATCACGGTTGTAGCATAACTTTTTTTATTTCTTTTTTTTAGTAATATTTAAAAATAATTTTGCTTAAAATTTATTTGGTGAAAACTATGATTATTAAAGCGAAACAATTTATTTTAAGATATCCTAAATTATCAGATGCAAAACGTAATTTTGAAGTTCAACAAGATAAAGAAACTGCTATGAATTTTAGAAGTCATCCTGAAACTTTAAAACAAGCAATAGAGGAAATTGAGTCTGCAATAAAAGAAAATAGAAAGAAAAATAAAACCTCGGAAAATTTTGCCATAGAAGTGGATGGAGAATTTGCAGGATCTATATCGATTCATCACATTGTTCCTAATCATAAATGTGCTATTACTTATAATCTCGATAAGAAATATCGAGGTAGAGGTATTGTTTCTGAAGCGGTTAAATTGATTACTAATTACGCGTTTAAAAAGTATAAATTAGTAAGAATAGAAGCAGGTTTAAGAGCATATAATATTGCTTCAAAAAAAGTATTGGAAAAAAACGGTTTTGAATTAGAAGGAATTAGAAAAAAGTGCACCAAAAAGGATGGCAGATATTATGATGATTTATCTTATGCCAAAGTTAAATAATTTAATATAATTAAGTTAGATTATTTATATATTGATGAAAAATATGTGTTTATTTTTTACTTTGTTTCCATAAGATTTCAAATATTCCTCTGTATGAGTTTGCCATGTGTTTGTTCTTGATTAATGTAACGACTGGTTTTTCTGTGTAAACAGTTATTGCTACTTTATCTCCGTATATCGTTGTCTCTGTTAGTGGTTCGAATTCTTTTTCAAAGAACCTTAATTCTATTTCTTTGTGAGGTATTGCGTCTTTCCAGTATTCTAATGATTTGTTGAATAGCAATTTTGCTTTTATTCCTTTTTCTACTTGTCTTTTATGCATGTTTCTCCAGTAGTATTCTGGTATTAATTTGTCTGATTCTTCTGGCGCTCCAAAACTTACATAATCTTTGCCTTCGTCAAGCATGTCTCTGTGCATCTTCTTTACTCCTGTTATGCCTCTTAGTACTACTGCGGTTTCTGAGCTATGGATGTTGTCTTTTGACAATTTTACTTGCTCTGACAGCTTCTTTGCAAGTCTTTTTTTATCATCCAGTTCTGATTTTTTTGTTTCTATGTATTCTATTAATGTGTCTGGGTCTTCAAGGTTGTATGTTCTTACATTATTTTGAATTATTTTGGAAATTAGTCCTTTTTCGCATAGTTTTTCCATTGCATCATATGTATTTGCTTTGAAAAAGCCAGTTTCGTAGACTAGAGTCTTTACATCAGCACTTCCAAGCTTTAACATGGCTAAGTATAGGGTGCTTTCTGTCTTAGAAAGTCCTAGTTTCTCTAAATCTTCTATTTTCATTAGTAGTTTAATACTACTACCAGTATTTATAATTATGTTAGTACTACATAGTGATAAAAAGAGGTGAGTCTTATGATTCCCAAAAAATTCAGGAAATACAAAGAGTTAGGAAAAAAAGTTGAAAGTGAAATAAGAGAAATATCAGACCTAATCAGAGAAAATACTTTCAGCAATGGAAAATACAGATTACATTTAGTTCCAGTTAACGGTCAAAAAATAATTGCTGCTGATGCAAAAGCTCTAAACAAGTACGACAACCAGAAAGGTCCTGGGTGCTGGAGATATGCCTTTGATTTACAACAAAGAGAGTATCTTGGAATAGCAAAAGAAGTTGATAATGGATCGTATAGGATTGTATGATTGTAGGTGTCAAAGAAAGTTAAGAGGAAAGGAGAAATCCTTTTCTCTTTTTATTAAAAAGGTGAAAAAAATGAATAAAAGAAAAAGTAAATCAATTGATACGATGGTATTCGGAGAAAATTACATTAAAATAAGAGAAATAGCAAACAAATTACAAAATAAAACAGATGAATATGAAAATTTTGAGAATTACTTATTACTAGAAGAATTAAAAAAATCTGGTTTATCAGAAAAGCAATTCATAGATAAATACAAAAATAAAACTTTCGATGTCGAAACTGAGAAAAAAGAATATTTTTTTTCAGAACCAGAAAAAATACATGTCAAATTTAAGTTTGACAATGAAAAAGAACAAATATTAACTAATCGTTCATCATTAACAAATTTAATATTTGAATCTTACAAAAGTTTTGAAAATAAAATAGATGATAAACTGGAAAATCTAGATATTCAGACTGACAAAAAGGTTGATGGTTATTCAGGATCATTGTCTTCAAGTTACATGGCTTTACCTGGGATTTCACTTAAATATTCAATTGAAAAGAATGATAATAATGTTTCGTTTGAATTTATACTTCCGACATTAAAAAGAATAACAGAATTAAATCCTGTTGGTATGTGCGCTGGTTTCATTGCGGGCATCAATCTGAATAAAATCTATACTCCGGATGGAGATAATATAATAAAGGATTTTTTCGAATCCAAAAATTATCAAATCGTCAAAAATGATGATGGACATAATTCATTCGGAGGATCAATTATAAAATTAAATCCGGTAGAAAGATTTTCAGATTATCAAAAAATTGATTACACAGAACCAGAAACAGGGATCACAGAAAACCAAATAAAAAGGTTTTTAGGGCATTTGAATAAACTTGACAAACATTTAAAGAAAAGTTTAAGTTGATGATTGGGCCTTTAATAACTACGAGTAATCTAGAAAAAAGACTAAGTTGTATTTAATGTATCTTCATGATGGTCTATTATGTAAAAAAGTTTTTTAGTGATTTGTCTGAACAGTACAGGATTTTTCTTTTTTAATTTTTTCATTGATTTTTTAAATACTTTGCTAAATTTTATTTCATAATTCATTACAAATCCCTTAAGCACTTCTTAGCTTCGTCTTGGGTAAATGTTCGTTCATTTTTGTTGTGCCAGAAAGTTCTAGTTTCTTAGCGGACTTAGAGGAGCGATTTTCATTATTTGTACTTGAAAATTGTTTTTATTAGATATTTTGATCTTTGCAGTGTGTTTTCTTTTATCACTTTGTTTATTTCATCTATGTTTCTTTCTATTTTTTCTGTTTCTATGTTTGTATATAACGTTTTTATGTTTATGTTTGCTAAGCTGTATTGTGCTATTGTTTTTTGCATTTGTTCGCTTGTTCCATAAGCAGCTATTAATTTCTCTTCTTTATTTTGAAATAGTGCTAAATATATTCCTTTTTCGTCTATTGCTATTTGTTCTATTGTTTTTCGTAGTATTCTTTTTCCTAGTGTTTTTAATGCTGTTGACGCTATTTTGTCTTCTATCGCCAAGTATTTTATTAAGGGTAAGTTCGTTATTTTTATTGAGTCTTTTATTGTGTTTAAACTTAGTTCTGTTTTTGGAACTAAAACAGTTTCTCCAATTATTATGGCATCTAGTTCTGTTATTTGTTCTTCTGCGGTTTGGTAGTTATGTGCTTTTCCATTTAGGTTTTCGTGTACTGCAAAATTCAATTCTAGATTGTTGTATATCAATGATGAGAATATGAAGTGGGTTTTGTGTTGTATTGTTTTTCCTTTATGTTCAATTCTTATTATGTATTTTTCTATGCCTTCTGGGAATTCCGAGTCTATTCCTGCTAATTGCAAGTTGATATTTTTATATGGTTTTTTTGGTTTTATTTTTTGAGTTATTATTTTTTGAGTTGTTGCGTTCATTTTATTTTTTAGAATTTATCTGTTTTTTTAAATCTTTCGAAAGATTATTATTTATCAGTAGTAAAAGAACTTTTTTCAAGAGTATTTTGACTTAGAATGTGTTTTTTTAAAAGCTTTAGATACGTATGATTCTTTCACTTCACTATCTAA
Organism: Candidatus Woesearchaeota archaeon; assembly: GCA_021735165.1. Lineage (NCBI taxonomy): Archaea > Nanobdellati > Candidatus Woesearchaeota > Candidatus Woesearchaeota archaeon. The sequence goes on along the minus strand of JAIPHP010000007.1, from coordinate 14,634 downwards.
AAATAATTATTCATTACCAGTAATTATAAATATGAATTCAAACTCCACAAAGTTATGGAAAAAGCACAAATAATAGGTGGAAGATTTGGAGAGATATTAATTAGACAAAAATCAGACAAAGAAATAGAAATAGGAGAACTTCTAATATCAGACAACAAAAACCAAACAAAAACCCTATATCAAATATATGATATGTTCTTTAGTTCACAAATCAGCCAACAAAATTTAGAAAGAATATCCGGAATGGAACTAGAAGAAAATATACAATCAAAATTTTTTAACAAAAACACAAGAAACTATAAACTTGCCTTATGTAAAGCATTAGTAAACATTATTAATGAAAAAGCAGAGCCAACAAAAAATTTGCCTGAGATATTCAACAAATTAAGAGAACCAACAGAACAAGACCTAAAATTTCTGGCTAATAAAGAAAACACATTATTCATAGGAAACCTAAGAAGTGGCACTAAAAAACTACCTATACACATAAATTTAAACGCCGAAAAAACATTAAGCCACCATATACTGATAACAGGAACTACTGGAAGAGGAAAAAGTGTACTTATGAAAAATCTTTTGTGGAGTAACATCCCAAACGAAAAAACTGCGCAACTAATATTTGATCCCCACGACGAATACTATGGAAGAAATAACATAGGACTAAAAGATCATCCAGAAAAAGACAAAATAAAATATTATACGCCAAAAGAAACATCGCAAGGACAAAAAACATTAAGACTAAATATAAAAAAAATAAAGCCTCATCACTTAGACATAATAGAACTGACAAATCCTCAGAAACAAATAATGTACATATACTACAAAAAATTCAAAGAAAACTGGATAGAACAAATAATAACAAGCGACATAACTCAAGAAACACAAAATAAAGAAATAAATGAATTAAGCCTTGCAGTACTAAGAAGAAAAATAAAAATAATACTGGACTTGGATTCTCAACAACAAAAACTAACAGAAACAGGAATATTCAGCAAAGAAGCTGGACAAATTACAACGACAGAAATACAAAAAGAACTAGAACAAGGAAAAACGGTAATAATAGACACAAGCAACTTCTCAGGTCAAAAAGAACTATTAATAGCAAATATAATAACAACAGAAATACTAGAAAAATACCAATATTACAACACAAAAGGACAACTAAACGAAAAACCAACAATAACAATAGTATTAGAGGAAGCACCCAGAGTTATAGGTAAAGAAGCACTTGAAAAAGGACCAAACATATTTTCAACAATAGCAAGAGAAGGAAGAAAATTCAAAATAGGCCTTTGCGCACTAACGCAACTACCCAGTCTAATACCAAAAGAAATACTAGCAAATATGAACACAAAAATAATACTTGGAACTGAAATGAACACAGAAAGAACCGCAATAATAGAAAGCGCAAGTCAAGATCTAACAAAGGATAACCGAAATATAGCGAGTCTAGATCAAGGAGAAGCACTAATAACAAGCACATTTACAAAATTTGCACTACCAATAAACATACCTTTCTTTGACAAAAGAGCAAAAACAGAAATACAAAAACAAAAAGAAACAAAATCAGAAACAAAAATAAACATGATAGGTTTGAAATGAATCAACAAGCATACTGGAACAACTTCTGGAAACAAAAACTGCCCCCAAAAAAAGAAATATCAGAATTTGCAAAAGAAGCAAATCAAATAATGAAACAACACAGCATAAAAACTATGTTAGACATAGGATGCGGAGCAGGCCAAGAAACAATATACTTCGCGAAAAAAGGTTATAAAGTAACCGCGATAGACCTTTCAACAAACGCACTATTAAAACTAAGACAACAAATACAAAAAGAAAACATACAAAACATAGAAACAAAAATACTAGATATAACAAAAAAAAGAATAACTGGAAAATACGACGCAATATACTCCGAATTAAGCATTCATTATTTCAACGACACAACAACAAAATTGATAATAACAAAAATAAAAACTGCCTTAAACAAAAATGGACTGCTATTTATAAGATGCAAATCAACACAAAACACAGCATACAAAAAAGGAACATTATTAGAAGAAAATTTCTACGAATACCAAGGAAAGCAAATGCGTTTATTCACTCTACAATACATGGAAGAACTATTAAAAAATTATTCGATGATAAAAATAAAAGAAACAAAAAGACCACATTATACAAAAGAAAACAAAGAAATAACAATTCATTCAATAGAAGCAATAGTCCAAAAACCGTAAAAATCACAATAAACACCAAAAAACTTACGAAAATTCTGAGGCAAACTAAAAATAAACCAAACCTGAACAACAAATAATGACAAAAAAACCAATAGAAAAAATAATCCAATCATATCTAATAAAAAACCAAGGTCAAGAACTAAAAAAAATAGACAAAACTCTAACACTTCTAGAAGAAGAATACAAAATAACAGGAGGAAGAATAGACATATTATGTCACAAAAAAAACTGGCGTAAAACAACGCCTATAGGAATAGAACTAAAAGCATTAAACTACAACACAAGCTACGCAATAGGACAACTAACAAAATACATAAATTTCATGGAACCCAAAAACGGACAAATATACTTCTTAGCACCAATGATAAAAAAACAAATATATGATCAACTAAAACCATACTATAAAAAACAACAACTACACTTCTACGAATACCAAATAAAACCAGGACAAGGATTTCGATTCGAAAAAATAAACCCCAAAAAATTAAACGACAACAGACCAATAAAATGGATGGACGAAGTACTAAAAGAAGAACTATGGTTACAAGGAATAAGAAAAAAACTAAACATAAAAAACTCAAAAAACATAAGAGCAGCATTTGAAATAGTAAAATTCTTTGAAAAAACAGATATAAACCAAATAAACAAAAAAAACGTTTCAAAACTAGGTTCTAGCATACTAAGCCATTACGACAACAACAAAAAAATAAAATATTTAGCAAAGATGCTTGATATCTACGCAAAGATATAAATATTAAAGACAATTCCACACAAAACATGATAATAAAAAAAACAGAAGAACTAATAAAAAGATATGGAAAACAACACGACTACGAAAAACTAACAACAAAACAAAAAGAATTCGTTTCAAATCCTCTAATATATGACTATGCACCAGGAAACCCTAACTACGAAACAATAATAGAAAAAATACACGAAAACAAAATAACTATGATACACAACCAAAAACAAAAAGAAAACCTAGAAGAACAACTAGAAACCACGCTACAAATATACGAATACATAACAAAAACAAAAAAAGCAATACCAACAAACAAAACAAAAAACACATACCAATTAGAAAATAACATTACCATAAAATTTACCTAAAACAAACTAAACAAATATAAACTACAACGTATTTCTTAACACATGAAATTCTCACACATAGCAGACGTGCACATAGGCTCTTGGAGAGATCCTAAAATGAAAATACTAGCTGAAGAATCATTTATCAAAGCAATAGATATATCAATACAAGAAAAAGTAGATTTCTTATTAATAGCAGGAGACTTATTTAACACAGCAATACCTGGAATAGACCAAATAAAATTAGCAATAAAAAAATTACAAGAACTAAAAGAAAAAAACATACCCGTTTACTACATCGCAGGAAGCCATGACTACTCACCATCAGGAAAAACAATGCTTGACATAATAGAAGAAGCAAAACTAGGAATAAATGTAACAAAAGGCAAAATAAATGAACAAGGAAAACTACAACTACAATTCACAGAAGATCCTAAAACAGGAGCAAAAATAACAGGATTGATAGGAAGAAGAGGCATGCTGGAAAGAAAATACTACGAAGCATTAGATACAACAAATCTAGAGCAAGAAAACGGATTCAAAATATTCATGTTTCATACATCAATAGACGAATTAAAACCAAAAGAACTACAAGAAATGGAATCAAATCCTATAAGCTTCTTACCAAAAGGATTTGATTACTACGCAGGAGGACATGTGCATATAGTAGCAGAATACAATGAACAAAATCTAACAAAAAAAACTGAAGCACAAAACACAGACAATCAAAACTCTAAACCCAGATATCAAAACGTTATCTATCCAGGTCCTACCTTTCCAGCAAACTTCTCAGAACTCGAAAAATTAAACACAGGAGGATTTTACATATACGACGAAGGAAAGCTAGAAAGAAAAACACTCAAAATAAAAGAAACAATAATAGAAAAAGTATTGATAGAAAACGAAAATCCAGAACAAGCAACAACAAAAATAAAAAATTCACTAAAAAACCAAGATGTGCAAAATAAAATAATACTCCTAAGAATAGAAGGACAATTAAGCACAGGAACAACAGATCAAATCGAAATGAAAGAAATAATACAAGAACTATACCAAAAAGGCGCATACTTTGTAATGAAAAATACAAATAAATTAAAAACACAAGAATTCAAAGAAATAAAAATAGAAGAACACCATCAAGAACAAATAGAGAACAAATTAATAAAAGAGCATCTAAACCAAACAGAAAATGATTTTCAAGACGAAGAAAAACTAACAAAAACACTAATACAAGTATTAAGCCAAGAAAAAAATGAAGCAGAAAAACAAAGCGACTACGAAAAAAGAATACAAAAAGACATAGATCAAACACTAGAATCTCAATAAAAATAAATGAGGATAAAATATGCAACAAGAAAAAATAAAAAAAACAATAATTGGATTAATTCTAATAACTGTGCTGATGCTAATACTATCTTACTCATTCTTCAAGGATATAGTATTTACAATAGTAACAATAGTTATAGGAATAATAATAGGAACAATAATGCTGCCATTTTGGTCAAAAAACAAGATAAAACAAAAAATAAAAATAAAGCACAAAGAAATGAAGCTGACAATATTCGGAACAACAATACTGTTAATTTACTTAATAAAATATGGCTTGCTTGATTTCAAAATAATAAAGACATTATCAGGAATTGCAATAATAATATTTACAATACTTTTACTAGGAAGCAAAAAACTAATCGAACAGAACAAAAAATTACCTTAAAAAATTCACTCCATCTAAATCTTTAAACTCTTTATCTCCAGTAACAAACATCAATCCTTTAGACCTTGCAAGAACATAACCTATAGCATCAACATAAGAAATATTCTTTGATTTATTCTTAAACTTAAATTTTGCAGCTTCTTTAAAAACACTATCAGAAACATCAATACAATATGAAGAAAAGAAATCAAAATAAAAATCTGCTTTCTTTGAATTACCAGTTCTTATAAGATAATAATAAAGCTCCAAAAGATTCATTTTTGTCGTAATGACTGAAACTACACCCTTGAATTTATCATAAGCTTTTTTTCCTTCAAGTAAACCTATGAACGCATAAGTATCTAAAAAATAAGTTATTTCTCCCATCCTTTCTTCATCTCATCCTTAATTTCCTGAGCACTTCTCTTGAATTTGTGAGTACCAAAAACTTTTCTCAAATCACAGGGCTTAACAAGCTCCACATCTATCTCATCCCCGCATTCTAAGTTCTTTTTTTCTACAATTTCTTTAGGTATTATTACTCCCAACGAACTTCCCCACTTTCGTATTTTTACTTTTACCAATGCCATCACCTTAAAATACATTTCCGCTAAAAATCCGGAAAATTAAATTATATTTTAATTATATATAAATATAACTAATATAAATAATTTGCTGAAACAGAGAAACTAAAAAAATCCACAAAATTTAAATAAATTAAATATTTACACAGAATTATGTGTATTAAATATAAGTGATAAAAATGCCAACAATAACATTATCAGTACCAGAAGAATTAAAGAAAAGAATGGACGAAAATAAATTCATGAACTGGAGCGAAATAGCAAGAGAAGCAATAAAAAAACAATTAGAACGAGTAGAAATGATGAAAGATCTCGAAAAAATAGAAAACATCGTAAAAAAATCAAAACTTACCGAAAAAGATGCGATACAAATAGGGCGACAAATAAATAGAAGTGCAAATAAGCAATTAATTGATGAAATTAATAATAGACGCAAACATACTACTGGCAGCACTAATAAAAAATAGCAAAACTAGAGAACTAATTCTTGAAAAAGAAAATGAATTATTAGCACCAGACTATATTCTAAAAGAAATTAAAAAATATAAACACATCCTAAAAGAGAAAACAAATTTAAATGAAAAAGACATAGAACATATAACAAATTTTATTATAAACAAAATAACAATAATAAACGAATATGAATTATTTCCTTATTTTTCCAAAGCAAGAAACATCACCCTTGACAAAGACGACTGGCAATACTTTGCACTTGCATTAAAACTAAAAATCCCCATCTGGACAAACGACAAGAAATTAAGAAAACTAATAAAAAAATAAAATAAAAATAATTAAGGAGTCCATCTTAGCATTGTTCTTGGGAACGGAATAGCATCCTTAATTGAGTCAAGACCACAAATCCATCTTATAACCCTTTCAAGACCCACGCCGTAGCCTGAATGAGGAACACTACCATACTTTCTTAAGTCAAAATAAAACTCGTAAGCAGAAAGATCTTCCTCGCCATCTTCTTTTAATCTCTCAGACATGTCCTCTATGTCAAGACTTCTCTGACTTCCGCCAACAATTTCACCAAAACCTTTTGGCGCAAGCATATCAAAGCAAAGCGCCTCATCAGGGAACTCTGGATCCCTTGGCTTATAAAAACCCATAGCAACAACAGGGTAATGCGTCACAACAATAGGCGTATCAAAATATTCCATAAGTTTCTCTTCCTCAATTGTCCTCAAATCTTTTCCAAAAGGAACTTCCATGCCTGCTTTTTCTTTCAAAATCTTAAGAGCTTGTCTGTATTTAATTGTAGGCCATTCCTTACCAACTATAGCGCGGAGCTCTTTAGGATCCTGCTCAAGAATTTTAAGCTCTTCTTCATGCTTGTCAAGAACTGCTTTTATACAATACTTAAGTTCCTTCTTAGCAAACTCAGTTACTTCAGGTAGCTTCATCCAAGCAGCTTCCATTTCCACCATCCAAAACTCAGATAAATGTCTTGAAGTCTTAGATTTTTCAGCTCTAAACGTAGGCGCAGTGTCATAGACCTTTTCCAAAGCAAAAATTGCAGCTTCTCCGTAAAGTTGCCACGTCTGTGCAAGATAAGTTTCCTTATCATAAAACTTAACCGGAAAAACTGTGCTTCCTCCTTCGCTTTGCATTGGTTGCAAAATAGGAGGATCAAACCTCCAAAAACCCTCTTTTTCAAAGAATTTTTCCCTAGCCTGAACATAAGTGCTCCTTATCTTCATAATAGCAACCATCTTCCTACTCCTAAGCCAAAGATGCCTCTTGTCAGCCAAGAATTCAGGACTCTGATCCTTAGTTATTGGAAAAGTATCGCTTTCACCAACTATCTTAAAGTCTTCAACAGCAATCTCATAACCAGATGGAGCTCTATCATCCTTCTTTATAGTTCCATGAATTTCCATGGACGCTTCTACCTGAACTTTTGAAACTGCCTCGAACTTTTCTTCATCAAACTTATCCTTTTCAATAACGCATTGAATAATGTCCGAGCTATCTCTGAGCACTATGAACTTAAGCTTTTTACTTCCTCGCTCACGATAAACCCAGCCACGAACACTGACTTTTCCTTCGCCTTTCTCCATTGATTCTTTAATCGATACAAATTCTGATTTTTTTTCTTCCATTAATAATCACCTTTTGTTTATTTTAGTTTTTTCTTTGATAATTAAAAAAGTTTTGATATAAACGTTCTATCAGAGCAATTTATTTAAAATTACCCAAAGAATTAACAATTATTATTAGTAAGATTAATAGAAATACAACTAACACAATAAAATCCGAACTTCAATTTTAACGTTTTTACTCTTGCCATGAAGATACAGATAAACCGCATTATTTATAAATATTTTTGATAAAACCAGAAATATGCATCAAATGAACCATTATTTACATCGATTATTCCAGAAAAACATTACAGATCTATACATAATGCACACAGTACGTAATTTTGCATTTTCATTAGTGTCGATATTCATCCCAATATATTTTTTGCAACAAGGATTCTCAATATTTGAAGTAGGCTGGTATATAGCTAGTTTTTATCTCTTATTGATACCCTCTTCATACATAGGTATGAAACTAGCAGCAAAAACAGGCATAAAAAAAGCATTTTGGGTAAGTCTTCCAATATCGCTCTTATTTATCATATCCTTAAATTATCTTCTGCAAATTCAAATCATTTTAGGAACTCTATTCACAATACTCATAATAGCAACACTACAAGCCTTGAACAGTTCAATATATTGGATGTCATACCACATAGAATTCACAAAGTTCTCAAGCAAAAAGAAAGGTGCAAAGCAATTAGGACTTACACAAGTCTTCTCAGTTATGGCAGGAATAGCAGCGCCCTTAATAGGTGCAGTAACAATAGCTCAATTTTCATATCCCTTAGTATTTGCAACAGTAGCAACATTATTAATAATTGCATTCATTCCAATGATATTCTCAAAAGACGATCACGAACCATTCGAATTCAAAATTCAAAAACTCACAACAAAACGTCTAAAAGATTATGTTCTTCCTTACTTTGCAGAAGGGCTATATAATCCTGCAACATCATTCTTCTGGCCAATAATGCTTTTCTTCCTATTCACAAGTCTTCCCAAAATGGGCGGGCTATACATGGCATCAAACTTCTTGCACGCAGCAGTAATGTACTTTGTGAGTTTTCATCTTACTGAAAAGAACAGATTCAAATTGCTTCTTTTTGGAACAATAATGCACGGCGCATCATTAGTTGCAAGAATATTTGTAAAAACAATAGGTGCAGCATTCGCAATACAAAGCTTTGGAGGATTCTCAGGACCATTCTTTGTAATACCCTTTCATAATTTATATTACAATAAAGCAAAAAAAGAAAAAAAAGCAGAACACATATACTTCAGAGAAGTATACCTGAATTTAGGAAGATTCTCAACTGCAGCACTCCTGATAATAATGTTATTCCTCTTTGAACCGATAATAGCTTTAAGCATAATGTTGGTATTTTCAGCAATAGCACTTCAAGGACTAAACCTAATAAAAAAATAAACGAAAAAACTTACTGAAAAAATAATGTAAAAAAACAGCTAATTTCTAAATAACTTCTCCACCACTAACACAGCCTTTAGCAAATAAATCTCCATTAGACGTAATCATAAGAACAGGACCATCAGAACCCTTAATAACAAAATCTCTTCCAGAAGTAGGACTGACCACATCCTGATAATAATTCAACACGCCATTTAAGATAAGATTTCCAGAAGCATCAAACGCAGCAACAACTCCTGAATCACCCTTAATTTTAAAAGATCTACCACTAGAAGAAGAAGCATCGCCACTTTCAGTTATACTACCTGCGAGCTTCATATTACCTCTATCATCTGCAATACCAACAACACTTCCCGAAGAACCCTTAATCACAAAATGCCTGCCAGAAGGATTCCAGTTGTTTATTGTGCAAGATCCAGTAGCATCATAACTAAATTCATCTTTATATGAATAAAGCAAATCTCCATTATAATAAATGTAAATAGTAATTTCAGAATAATCAGGATAATTAACAATTTTTCTCTGCATAAAAGAACCTGAATAATAATAATCAACAGAAGTGTCTTCTATCTTATTTACGACCTTATCAAATAACCCTTTTTCATTATAATAATAATCAACAGAAAAACCAGTTGCTTTAGATATTTTTCTAGTTATTTGACCTTTAGAATTATATTCATAAGTATACAAACCGTCATCTTTTAATCTGTCAGTTCCCTCATAATATTGATAATCTTGACCTTTATTAGAAAGTATGTTTCCCATATAGTCATACTCAAAAGAGAAAAAATCGGTGAGATTTGGAAAAAACAAACCATTTTTATTAACATCTTTAAGTCTATGTAAATAATCGTAACTAAACGTAGCAGAGCCAATATCAGGAGCATTTATTCCAATAAGATTCCCTGTTGAATCATAATCATAACGTTCATCAAACAAAACAGATAAATCTGCTTTTTTCTTCGTTATAGACTTTGACAATAAATTATTAATATTATACTCAAACTCAGAATAAACCAATCCGTAATCAATACTCTTTATCTTACCATTATCTGTATACTCTGCACTTAAACTATAATTTAAACCATCTTTTTTTAACATACTGACAAAATACACATCACTAACATCATTAGCAAACAAGCTAATCTTCAAAAATCTAGCTCCTTTAGGCGGCGAAATTTCAAATGAGTAATCCTGAAGATTTGCGGAAATTAAATTTTCATAATCAGCACTTAATCTATTACGATAAAAGTCCTGCCATTCAAGTTCTAAAAGTAAATTACCCTTCGCATTTAAACTCAAATCATAGTATGTTCCAGAACGTACAGGAATATCAAACTGAGAAATTGCAGAATCAACAGGCATAACAACAAAAGGATCAGAAGATCTATCAATAGAAGCAGCACCTTCTAAATACCAATACATTGCTTTGGCACTATCGATATATTCGTCGAAATTAGAATTCAAAATAAAATTATTAACAGACAAATCCGACACTTGAAACAAGGAATCAGAAGTATAAGAAATAACATTAGAATTAGGATCAACGACCCTGGTTAATAAACCATTAATATCATAAGTAAAATCAACAACAAAAGTGTTCTTCATATTAATGTGGGAAAGATTATTCCATCCCAACCTAACATTATCAACATATAATTCTCCACTACTATCAGGATTAAAATAAACCAAGGGCTTACAATATTCTGCATCTGCGTCAGGAATAAAAACTAAACTTTTCTCAGTCCAAGAATTCAAATCTCCAGACATAACTCTGTTTTCCTCTACAACTGAATAAGCAAAATTATTACCGCCTGCAACACAATGCAAAGAGAATCTAGCATTTCCAGAAACAGAACCCTTAAAAAAAGCTTTCAAAACATATTCTTGACCAGCATCAAGATACATCGGCATAGTTTCAATACCTGCATAAGAAGACGAAGGAGATGACCTTGCAAACTTCAACGAATACTCTCCAGACAAAGCTTCTGAAGAACTAATCTCAAAAGAAGAAACATCATTATACGGACTCCAAAAATGTGCAGCATTGCCATCAGTAACTTCAAAACCAGGATTAGTAATCATATTAAAAAAATAATCCGTAGTAATTATCCTTGCAGTTTTACCATCAGGGTAAAATTCAAATATATTATCTCCTGCTTCAAAATAACTCTTACAAATCTTTCCTAAATAAGTATTAGGGAAAAAATCTTCGTCACAATTAATATCAAAAATGTTTCTTTCCTGAATAACCGCAGCAACTGAAAAAGCATTCATAACTAAAACTAACAAAAACAAAAATGCAAATATTGAATTTTTAATTTTCCTAACCATTTTTAACTCGTGTAATCATATAAAACAGACGAAATTCTATCTCTAGCATCATAACTATAAGTAACATTGATTTGTGAATCAATTTTAGACAATAATCTTTTTTCTGAGTCGTAATAATTCTCACTGACTTCCGAATTTAAACCAACTGTTTCTATTAATCCATAATCATCATATTTATTTGAAATAAAATCTCTACCAAGTGGATCAATAATCTTGGTGAGTCTGCCTTCTGAATCATATATAAACTCAGTAATTATTTCAAAAGATTCTCCTTCATATAACTTAAGAACATTGCCCATAGTATCAAAGATTAATTTCTTGGCATTACCGTTCTGATCTGTAACTAAAATAACGGGCAAACCATTCTCTGCTTTATAATCATAAGTCAAAGTTCCACCATCAGGATACTCAATAGAAGTTAATCTGGGAGCAATACTATTTTCATAATGATTCTTAACTTGCCAAGGTTGTGACTCGTAATCATTCTTAGGCACAAAATTTCCACTAGACTCTAATCTAAAAGGATAATATGACTTTACAATATTGCCAAACATGTCAAAATCATATGCTTTAATCAAATATGTGTCGTCTTTTATTTTGGTTTGAGATTGGATTACATTACCAACACTGTCAAAAAAGTCTATTTGTACTCCCTTATTTTGTCCATCGACGTTTACAAACGTTTTTTTCTTCAAAAAAACTTTGGCAGTATCAAGTTTTTCGTATGAATACTCTACATTTATAGTTTTCCATGGATAATTTGAAGAATACGTTGGATATGTTAGTGTTTCATTTATTTTTCTTCCGAAAGCATCATAGTCATATTCAACAACATGACCTTCTAAATAAACTTCTTTAAATAAAATTCCTCTATCGTTATAAAAATATTCAATCTTAGGATTTGATTGAGATCCAATTTCAGAGTCCCATTCTTTGATTTTTCTTCCACGTGAATCATATGCAAAATAATCTGAAAATCCACTGGATCTTTCTATTCTAATAACATTTCCGTTGTTATCGTAATACATGTTTGCTTCTGTATAAAAACCATCATTTAATTTTTCTGTTGTATTTGCTAATTTATAAAAATCAGGTTTTATTGCTTTATAATTCATAATTGTTTTAGATATCAAAGAATTACCGTAGTACTTTTCCGTTCCTGAAACCTTGCCTGTCAGATGCAAATTATCATAACTAAAAATACTATAAAGAGGATTTGTTTCGTCGTCTGTAAGATGATACATTTTTTTTAAAATTTGAACATCTCCATCTAAATTTTTAAGAATTGTTTTTGTTGTTTGGGGTACAGGATCAAGTTCATTATAATCTTCGTAAATTTTTTTTACTTCATAGCTTTCCGATTCTGAAATATTAGGATAAACAGAAAGAGTTATAGATTTGGTTAATATCCTACCTGCTGAAATAGTATTTAAATCTCGGTTGGGAAATATCAGAGCCTCATTTGATGGTGTCTGCGGATCACTATTTAAAATTACATTTCCAAAAGTCCAATTTATTAATTCGTTTACAATAGGATATGCAACAACTGTCTTATTATGTTCAGGTGTTATAATTTCTTGTCTAAAGTTAAGACCTCTAGTCCATCTTTTATCCCCTCCTTGAATTGCTCTGCTAGATTCTAAAAATTGTTGCATTAAATCTTCATCGTTTCTATCAAAGTCATACACTAATTTGACTGTCTGATCGGCATTTTCAGAAACAATTTTAGGCTTAAAAGGATCTAAAGAAAGTAATGGAGGAATAAAACCATCAGGATGATCGTCCGTAGGAAAAATCAACCACGATTTACCTGGTTTATTATTAGGTATATCTTTAAATTCTACTCTGCATGCATGAAATGAAGAATGAGTTGATGAACTTGTTAAATCAGCATTTTCGTTACACTCAGGGAACTTAGTTAATGCTGCAGTTAATAATTCTATTGTCTCACCAATATCATATCTTTTTCTAATTAAATCTTTACACCTTTCATCCATATATAGTTCAGAGCCCCATTCACAAGCTAAATTTGCATTTAAACCGACACCAACAAAATCATTTAACAAGTTTCCTTCAACAATTCCAGGAAGATTGTTTTCATTAGTGTCAACTGTAGTGTAATAATTAACAATTTTGCCAGGCAACATATCAGGGTATTCACCTATATATTTATGTGCGCCAAATGTTGTGGTGACTTTATTGTAAAGAACTCCTCCTGAAACGTAATCTGTAGATTTATGACTGTTTCTTCTTAAGTCTCTTTCAGGGTCCTCACTACTTTCGTATCCTCTAGGTTTAAGAGGAACCAAACTTAAAGTTCCTGACGTAGTATTTTCGAGTCTACCCACGCCTCCTTTATAGTCAAACCTATTTACAGTGCAATCATTAAAACTATTACATTTCCACAATTCATCGACTTTAATGCCCCCTCCATAATTTGTGTCTTGATAAAAACTCGGAAAGGGGGATTCTCCAATCATAGAATCAACACTACTTGTTTTCCAATTATCGACAGAATATTCCGCACGATAATGATTGTTATTAGGTGTTGTAATACTTTTTAGCATATCCCTACTTTGCTCTTTTACCTTAACACTCCCAAATTGATTTTGTACAGACGTCGGAGAATTAGTATCTAATCCATTAAAAAAAGCATTTTCTGAAATATAAAACATGCCAAAAGCATCTGCGGCTTTTACTTGTTCAATACAAGAACCACCGTAATAACCCTCAAATCCAACACAAATTCCGGGCATGCCAGAAGGAAGATTGCAAGAGTCCCCGGTTATTGGACCACGGTCACACTCAAGAGTATATATAACTTCAGATCCGCCACCTGTTATGCAAGCAGAATATGCAAATCTTTGGCAATCACCATACCATATGCTTGGATCGTTACAGGTTACAGGTTCATCACAGGCTACACACTCGCCAGCATAACAGATACCATTAGTAGCATCATCACAAAGAGTTCCATCAGGTTCGCTACCGCAATAAGTAGGTCCAATGTCATAGTTGAATTCCAAAGCACGTATAGTTGATGTCGATAATTCACCTCCTGGCGCCTCACCAAATTTTCCTGCACAAGCAACAAGAATTGCAGCGTTAAGTACATCCCCATTCTCAGTATCTCCAGTTTCTACTTCGTTTACAGTATACCAACTTACAGGACTAGTACGTT
>JAIPHP010000006.1 GCA_021735165.1 Candidatus Woesearchaeota archaeon | reverse complement strand
AAATTATCAAAGATAATTTTTTTGTATCTCCACCCTGAAGGATGGAGTATTACGCTTCAGTCGCCTAGACGCGATTCAACAAGAAATCAAAGATTTCTGTGCACTAAAAACTAAAAGTTTTTACGTGTTTAGATTGCTTGTTATCGCGACCTAAATGCACAGAAACAAAGTTTCTGGCATGCCAAAAATCAAAGATTTTTGTGCAGGTCGGGGTATTAAACCCCTCGCGCTAACGCGCAATAAAAAAATTAAAAAACAAATCATATCTTTTCACTTAATTTTTTTAACAAAGAAATCTGCTCTTTAATTTGATCCATTCCTTTCTGCCAAAATCCTTCACTAGCAATATCTATACCTGCACGTTTCAAAATGTTTTCAGGAGCATCACTACCACCAGCTCTTAAAATATCCTTATACTTAGGAATAAAAGCATCACCTTGTTCTTTATACATTTTATATAAAGATAAAACCATTAGATTACCCCAAGCATAAGCATAAACATAAAACGGGGTGTGATGAATATGAGGAATATAATTCCATTCATGTTTAAATTTTTCAGGAATTTGCATATCCCCAAACTGCTCCTTTAACAAAGCGTAATATTTTTTATCGATTTCATCCTTAGTCAACCCGGATTTAATATTATCATGAGCAAATATTTCAAAAACACAAAAATAAACTTGTCTTAAAATAGTCGCATATTCATCATGGAGTTGCCGTGCCAAAATGGCTATTTTTTCCCTATCTGAAGAAACATCTTTCAACAATTTTTCTGTCAATAACATCTCAGCAAATACAGAAGCTGTTTCAGCCATCACTAAAGGCTCATCATAATTCATAAAATTCTGATCAGAAGCAAAAATGCCGTGAATACCATGTCCAAATTCATGAGCCATAGTATAAACATCTCTTAATTTACCAGTATGATTCAACAAAATATAAGGTTCCATATCTGGAAAAGGGCTAGAACAAAAAGCACCACTCCTCTTGTAGGGCGCTGGATGACTATGAACATGATTCATATCAAAAATTTTTTTAGCATTTAAAAAAAACTCCTCATCAAATGACTTAAATAACTCCAAAACTATACTTTTTGCATCTTCATAAGAATAATTTTTTTCTTCAGAAGATTTAACAGGAGCATACACATGATACCTTGAATAAGCATATGTATCACCTAAACGCTTATTCAATTCATATTTTAACTTAAAATATTCCTGAAAAACATGAACATTTTTTCTCACAGTATCGATAAGAGCTTTAACAGTCTCATCAGAAACTTGATTAGATTTATTTCTTACTTGAATAGGAGAATCATAATTTCTTATTTTTAAAGATTCATTATCCCAATCTACAACTATGTTTTTATACATTTCAGCAATAATTGTGCTTTCATCTTTAAATTTAGAAAGCAAAACATCATATGCCTCCTCTCTAATTTCAGGATTGTAATCTTGAAAATTTGAAGTTATCTCTTCAATAACAAGATCTTTTTTGCCAAATGCCTCGAATCTAAAAGAACTAGTAAATAAATCATATAAATCCGCAAAAACATCTCCTCCTGTCTCAGACTTAATATTAATAATTTTTTCAACTTCCTCAGACATAGTATGGATTTTTTCTTCACGAATCCTAGATAAATAATATTTGTAATCCTTCAATTCATTAGAGTTCATCAATTTAGTAGCAACAGAGTCACTCAAATTCATAAACCAAAGAGAAAAGAACATAGTGTCATTTTGAATATCAGTAAACAGTTGACTTAATTTAACATTATATGCCAAAACATCTGGATCCTTAGTATTTTCAGAAAATCTCATGCTAAGATGAGTATTAAGACGCCTCATAAAAACTCCTAGTGCCTCTTTCTTTCTTATTATTTCAAGTAAATCGGAAGGTAGAATATCATCAGACAAAGAATCTCTCAAACCTTTAATTTGAGAACTTAAATTCATAATATTCTTTTCAATCTCTTCTTTTGACAATCCATTAAGCAAATGACTCAAATCCCAAATATTTTTTTTTTCTTCCATAAAAACAAAAAACAAGAGGCACATATATAAAATTTTTGAAATAATTAGTCTAACAGAAAAAAAAACACCCAACAAAAAAATAATTTTAAACAAAACAAGGAAAATCTCAGCTCCAATTATACTTAAAAACACAAAAATCCATTAGCATACAAAGACACAAAAAACAATTACACAACTTTATCTTCTAAACAGACATAAAAACATAATTTGGGGCACAACAGGTTTGTCCCAAATATCTGTGTTGCCCTAGAGATCCATTAAGAGAAACACAATATGGAACACGTTAAAGATCTGTGTTTCTTAGTAAAAAACTTAAGACTGCAAAGCGGCTAACAATACTTTACAATACGAAAAAGAAAGACCTAAGGACGCTCGCGGGCACAACAAAAATTTTATATATGTAATCATTCTTAACTATTTTTATGAAAAAAGCTCTCATCTTAGTAGATTATGAAAAAGAATGGATTGATAAAAAATCAGACTACTACGTAGGAAACATTTCCAAACAAATAAAAAAAACAAATAAACTAATAGATTTCTGCAGAAAACAAAAATACAAAATAATATTCACAATACATATAGAAAAAGATTCAAATACGGAGTTTGCAGAAAATTCAGAAAACACACAAATAATAAAAGAACTACACACGAAAGAAACAGATATAATAATTAAAAAAAATAAAATAAGCCCATTTTACAAAACAAATTTAGAAAAACAATTAAAAGGAATACAGGAAATAGTAGTGTGTGGCATACTAACAAATCTTTGCGTCCGAAGCTTGATTCAAGACGCATATGATAGAGACTATGAAATAAAGGTGATAAAAGACTGTTGTGTATCCTTAGATGAAGAAACGCAAAAGTTCACATTTAAAGATTTAAAAAAGACAAGAGAAGAAATAGACTTCTTAACTCTTAAAAAATTCATGAACTAAATCTCTTTAATTAACATACCTTTATAATCGGTCTTTAATTTATCTTTAGCTTTCTTAGTAACTTCACCAGTTGTTAAGTAAACAACAGGAATCCTCTTTGCTTGTCCCTGAACATAAGCAGTGGAAAGATCGCCATCGTTGCTTTTCTTTTTGCTTTTAGCTTTGCAAAAATATTCAGCTCTGCCCATAGGAGTTTCCATTAAAATAGTAAAATTATATTCCGAACCTTTCCTAACTAATTCTGCATTAACAACAAAAATATTATTTTTATCAAAAAATCTTTTAATCTGAGTAAGAAACTCGTCAGTTACACTATCAAAAATATTTTCAACAGTTTTTGAATCAACTTCGGAAAGTTTTTTTTGTTCTTCTTTATTTTTTTCAATAAAAGAATTACTCTTCGGAGAAGAAAATTTCTTCTCTTGCTTCTCAACTTTGACTTCAGATTCGACAGAACCCTTAGCTACTGCTGAAAGATCTTGATTATCTAAATCTTTAACTTTTTCTGGAACTTTAACCTCTTCTTTTCTAGGAGCATACCGCTCTTTTAAAATATTATATGCTTCCTGTTCAGAAACCAAATAATACCTCCAAAAAATCTCTTTTTCGCCGTTAACAGTTACAGAAAACTCCCTAGAAAAATCTTTGATTTGTCGCAATGAAACCCTAGTTAAAGGTTCTTGTTTTTTATCTCTTAATACTTTCTCAGACTTTAAGTAATTAAAAGTTTGTTTATCCTTTTCGTTAAGATTATCAGCGGCTCGCTCTAATTTAGCCTCTTGACCATTCATATAATAAAAAGGACTTCCTCCTCTTTTAACATTCGTAAACAAAACATTTTTACTAGCAACAAGCTGAGAAAGTGCAGCACCAATAGTTATACTGTCTCCTTTTCTTAATATCTTTCTAACCTCAAGAGGAATTAAAGGACCGTGCAATCTAACAGTGTTTAATACATCTTCCGTAGAAACCAATTCTATCGAGTTCATGGCCTAGTCCACTTAACCTCCCAATAAGTAACATCAGCTTCATCATCCACAACAGCTATCATTAACCGTTTCTTAGTAGAATGAGCTACCCTGTTCTTAGCAGCAAACTCATACCAAGTAAGAGTAGAACCTTCATGAACTGGATAAACAACCCAACGAGCATGATCTTCGCCAGGCTTTATGCCCCTATCATAAACCCTAAAATCCGCACCAAACTTCAAGGCTGTCTTAATAATATAACCACGATTCCTCATATCCTTAAAAACAGAATATCTTACCCAAAAATTAGGTTCTGTTTTCTTTGCTTTCTTTAAATAATCAGTAAATTCAAGATTTTTTTTACGGGCGTCCATGATTTTAAGTCTGCCTTTTTCCATTAAATAAAGAGCTTCATGCAAACTTAACTGAACTTGACCATTTTCTAAAACAACACCATACCTACTCTGATTAAAAAGTTCGCGAGCATCATTTGAATTTTCAGTGACAATTCTCTCTTTACTAAAAAGAGCATTAATCACAGGTTTTCTTGGTTTAACTTCCTCTTTAAGCTCTTTAGGTTCTTTGAGCTGAATCTCTTCAACAACATTCTCTTTCACAGAGACCTTTTTCTTAGTTACTTTTTTCTTAGCCACCATAAAAATAAGAAAGGAAACAGTCCTATATAAAGATATTGATGTCAAACAATAAAGAATACAATGAAAAAACCAACTAAACAACCTAAAGATAAGAAAGGCATAGCAGGATAAAACCTATTTTTCTTACCAAACCAAAATAAACCAAATAATGCCAGAGAACAAACAAAAATAGGAATAAGAGAATATAAAAAAGCTAAAGATGGCAAAATACCTAGTAAAATAAGATGAGACATCAAAACACCATTAAAAAGTAAAGGAAATACAACATCCCCTCCCCCTAAAATGCCTGTTTTAACAGAACTCTTAAGAGTTTTTTTGTTCTTATAAAGCAACAAGTTCTCTGAGACTTTCTTATCTTGATCATATTGCAAAGACAAACCAGGAAATACACTAGCATCAGAAGTAAACCTTGCCATTTTAACCATATGCTTACTTTTCCAAACTGCTAATGCGTCATATAAACTAATAAACGCTAATAAAACAATCATTACTTGAACATTAAGAATAGGAACAAATAAAACAGCAATACCTGCGTACATAATAATTTCCGTGAAATTATGAACTAAAGAGTTAAACCTAAAAATCTTAACATAAGCCAAAACAAAACTTAAAATCCAAGATCCCAAAAAAAAATTTGGACCAAACAAAGTTCCAAAAGCAACACTCATAGATACAGCTGCAGCAATAAAAAACCAAGTTTTCCACCAATTAACTTTTTTTCTCTTAACAAAATATAATAAGATGAATGTTCCAATAGTTATGCCTAGTGCAATGTAAACAAGACTTTCCCAACCAGAAACCTCTGCTCTATCCCCAATAGTTGTTGAAGAATAAACTATTTTTGAAGTTCCATTAAAATTTTCAATGCTTTGCATAGAAATATTCAACAAATAAAGGCCTAATAAATTAGAAATGAAAAACATCAAGATGAATAACAAGGTAACATTAATTGTGTGCTTCATAATAAGCAATAACTAGGGCTTAATATATAAAATTAACCACAATTATTTACAATATAGACCATAAATATAGTAAAATACATAAACAAAAGAAAAAAAACAAATAAATGAAACTCGCAAATCACATAACAATAAGACTCTTCACACAACCAGAAGAACCCGAACAAGAATTAAAAAATAAACTATATGAACTAATACAAATACAAAAAGAGCAAATCATAAAACAAAAAATACCATATGAAGAGATAAAAGCCAAAGGATTCAATGAAAAAAAAATTAAAATAATAACTATAATACTAGAAAAAGACAGACACATAAACACATTTTTAGAGACCCTAAAAAAACAATTAAGCGAAGAAGACAAAGATCAACTACTAACACAAAAAAACAGACTGGACAAAGACCTAAATTACTATTTGAGGTTAGACAAAAAAGAAATGCTTAAAGGAAATTACAAACTAACAGACACAGGGAATTGCTACCATATAAAAATAAATATTGCTGCATTTCCAAAAAAAACAGAAAAAGCACAAGAAACAATACAAAAAATCTTTAAATAAAGAAAAAAACAAGATAAAAATGGGAACCATAACACCTTGGGAAGTAACAGGCAAAATAAATTACGAAAAAATGATAGAAGAATTTGGGCTGCAAAAAATAAATGATGAACTCATAAAAAGACTTGAAAAAATCGCCCAAAAAAAAGGAAAAAAACTACACAGACTCCTACGAAGACAAATATTTTACGCGCAAAGAGAACTAAAATGGTTTTTAGACCAATACGAAAAAGGAACCAAGACATTCATATATACTGGATGCGGACCATCAGGACCTATACATCTAGGCCACTATAGTGTCTGGGAATTCACAAAATACCTACAAGAAATATTAGACATAGAATTATGGTTCCAATTTACAGATGATGAAAAATTTCTATTTAAAGACAAAACATATGAAGAAATACAAAAATGGACTTATGAAAACATGTTGGATGTAATAGCAATAGGATTTAATCCAAAAAACACAAAATTTATACAAGACACAAAACATGCAAACTTATTATATCCAGAAGCAATAAAAGTAGCCAAAAAAATAACATTCTCAACAGTAAAAGGAGCATTCGGATTTACTAACGATAAAAACATAGGAGAGATATTTTATACAGCAATGCAAGCAGTGCCTGCATTTCTACCATCAATAATAAACAAACAAAAAATGCCTTGCCTAATTCCACATGCAATAGATCAAGATCCCCATTTTAGAGTAACTAGAGATGTGATAGAAAAACTAGGACACTATAAGCCTGCAAGCATCCAATGCAAATTCATGCCCGGACTTACAGGAGCTGAAAACGGAAAACAATCAAGTTCTACAGGAACCGCAATATATATGACAGACAAACCTAACGAAGTTAAGAAAAAAATCAACAAATACGCATTCTCTGGAGGAAAAGATACTGTCAAAGAACATAGAAAACACGGAGGAAACCCGGACATAGATGTAAGCTACCAATGGCTCTTAGTCTTTGAAGAGGATGATGATAAACTAAGACAAATATATGAAGATTACAAAACAGGCAAACTGCTTTCAGGAGAACTAAAAACAATATTAATAGAGAAAATAAACCAAATTCTAGAAGAACATCAAAAAAGAAGAATGAACGCAAAAGTTGAAACATTCATATATAAAAATTGATAACATCCAAAATAGTTCATAATAGGTATTTAAAAAAAGATCTTTAAAATATTTTGTAAACAACATTTTGCCTACAAAAGCAGACGTAGTTAAGTATAACAAACAACAGGATTTGTGGATTTAAAAAAAAACCAATATTAAATTTTCATTACAAAGATTCAACCTGCTATGTAAAAGGAACAATCAAATAATACCGCATCCTTTGAGACTTAGAGCCATGAACATATTTCGTCATTTTTATTGACCATATAGACTGTTTTGAGAAAAAATTTATAAATACAGATTTTAAAATAATATGAAAGGGGTGGACAAATGACTCAAGAAAGATATGTTCCTTTAACATCAGGATTCATGGCAATAGCAATAATAGGTTTCTTTATATCAATATGGCTTCCAATAGATACTTTACAGTTATCTCCAGATACAGAATTAAGTTGGAGATTTACATTTGCATTATTTTTCGTGCTAATGTTTATAGCGTCAATGATAACAATGACAAGAGCGGAAGTAACAAGAACACACATGAGAGAATTAGAAATGCATGAAGAAGTACATAAGAAGAGAGAAATAGGAAAACTTCATAAAATAGTTCATGAAATAAACAAAAAACCATTAAAATTAATTTGGCAAGACATAATCATTTTTTTATTTCTAATAGCTTATATTTACTTTGGAATAGCTCAAATAACCCCTATAATGCACATACACGTATTTGTAAACATGGCATTTTATGGAATAACACTTTTTCTCGTACTAACAATAATACTAGATACAATAACATCAGAAAAATTGACTGCAATACAAAAAACAATTATAAGTTTGTGTCTGATATTTTTAGGAGGTCTTGGAGTGGTAATATTCTATGTATACCGAAGAATAAAGCACAGGTGGGGTCAGAAGAACTAAATTACTTTTTGTAATTTATTAAAAAAATTTTCTGCACGTTTTAGCTCGTATTCTGAAAACTGCGCTGATTCTTTTTTTTGTTTTGAAAAATAAGAACATCTAGCAGATTTACGCAGTCCTCTAAGAGAAACATCGCTAGGAGGGATATATTTGTTTTGATCATTATTTATTAAGTTAATACGTTCAAGATATAATTTTCGAATTTTTGAATCCTCTAATTGAGTCTCCAAAGGCTTAAAAAAATCATTGATGAGATTCAAAGCGGAATAAATTAAACCTATTCCTGCGCCTCTATTGCTCCCACCATATAAAACTGTGGCTTTAACACCTAATTCAAATCCCATTTTTATATCATCTTCAGGAGAATTATAAATGTGGTGAGAATTAAAGATGTTTTTAAAAACAATTTCAAAATCTCTATTTGGACAAAAAATGTGGACTGATTGTGTATTTTCTGAAGAAGCATATTTAAGGTCAACAAGACGGTATAAAGGGAAATGTGCTTCACGTCTAATATCTAACAAAGAATTCAGTTCATCATCTGATAATTTATTGTATTTTTCTTTTTTTTCAAGTTCAGCTAGTAAAAATTTTTTTTGTTTATTTTGTTTAAACCTATCAGAATCTGATATTTTGATGAGTTTGTTAGACGAATCGTAATCAACAACAAAGCCTCGGGAATCTAGTTCTTCTAAAAAATCAGGCAATTCAATAGAATCTATTGATAAAAAATTTTCGGGGAGCACAAATACCTCTTGTCTGGAAACAAAAAAATTTCTAAAAACTACGCTATCTAAGCAGTCACTATAGTTCATAAAAAAAATTATTGAAATAAAAACTATATAATATTTTCTATGTCAATTAGTTGTGACGAAAAACAAGTTAAAAAAAAGGAGAGTATATGAAAATGGCATCGACTAAAAATTTATACAGCGAGGGATCAAACTTATGCAATATATTAATTGAATCGACATCATCTAATTTTATAAATTTACAAAAAGTTGAATCTGGAGAATCGTCCAATTTCAATTCTTTAGCAATAGGTTTATCCCAATATTTAAAATCGTTTTTTTCATATAATTTATTAGGAATTATCTTATCAGCACTTAAAGGAATAGAAACAACTTGATCTTTTAACAAAGCCGCTGACTCATAGTTCGGAGATTCTGCATGTATACCTGCAAAGATGTCAAAAGCAAGATTTTCTTCTTTTAGATAAATATTAGTTTTGTTAGAAAAAAGAAAGTAATCAAATGAAGAACGGACAAAAACATCATAAAACTCAGGAAATTCAGTTAAAGCATCCAAAGTGCCCTTGTTTTTATTTCTATTTTCAATCTTCCAGACATCTTGGTGAATGAAAAGGAATCCTTCTTTCCAAGAATATTCCTGTGTTTTTATAAATTCAAGCTTAGAAAATTCGCTGTGCAAATAATCAGAGAGTTCATTACCTTTTAAAGCCAAATCAACAACAACATCCATAGAAGATATCATAAATATAAATATAAAAATGTTTCTTCAAAAAACAGTTTATTACCATATGGAAGATAATTTGTGTTTGTGTTTTCGAAACTATTTAATATAAACAATTATTCTCTTTTTTAGATATTATCATGGCAATATTTAATTTCTTCAAAAAAAAAACTGTAAAACACATTCATTTAGATGAATTACTAGATTGGCTAGACGAATACGTAGAAGCACAAAAAATCTCTGAGAATATTGCGATAATTAAAAGAGAATTTAAAGCTAAAAAAGTTCGATTGAACGAATTACTGGATTCTCTTGAATCTGCAAAAGTAAAAGATACCAGTGTTATTCCTGAAAGAGCAATCAGCATATTTGAAGGTAATAGAAATAGTTATATTCACAAAATACGTTCTTTTCTTTCTAATTTAGAAATTCCTGAAAAATACGACGATGTAAAAAAATTTTTAGAGGAATCAGCAGAGAAATTAGAAAATCTTGCAACTGACACACAAAAGAATTTTTTTATTGTTAGAGACTTTGTCGCAGATGATGTTGCAACAGTTACTAAAAAACTTGGAGAATTTGATAATCTTATTTCTTCATCTATAGAACGCCTTGATAAAACTAGTTTGAATAAAGTTCAAGAAATTAAAAATTTATTAAGAAAATTTTATGATTCTGAAAGAGAACTAGAAAACTTAAGAAAATCGATGGAAAGCATTCAAGCTTCTAAGCTTACTTTGTTTGAAAGAAAAAGTAAAATAGAACAAAAAATTATTTCTTTAAGAGACTCTGCAAGTTTTAGAGATTTTGAAAAATTAAAAATTTTATTAGAAGAAAATAAAAACTCCCTTATTGAAAAAGAAAAGAAAATCCATAGCATTATATCCAGCGTTGACTCAGCAATAAAAAAATATGCGAAACTTCAAGCGAACAACATTCTTTCTGAATATCTTAAAGAACCGTTCAAAACTTTGAAAAATGATACAACCTTAAAATTGTACGAAGAATTAAATAATTTACAAAAGTCACTTCCAAAACTTGAGTTAAAAGAAGATAAAGAAATAAAAATGAAAAAAATTATTGATTCTTTAAAAAAAGATTCTTTAGAAAAATTAAGAAATTCAATCCTTAGTTTAGAAGACGAAATTAGTAATTTGAAAAAAAGAATAAGCAATAACCCTTCCAGGCTAAATGTTAAAGAACAAGAAGGTTGGGTGGAATCTATTCAAAAAGATATTGAAGAAGAAGAACGTAAAGCTGAAGAGCTAGAAAATCAGATTGAACGCATCAATACAAAACTTATCAAACAAAAAATTTCTAAATTAATAAAAGAATTAGATGAGTTTATTGAATTAAAATGAACAATATTAACGATTTTGCTAAAAGTATTAACTCTGTTGTTGATTTTGAGTACATTCTAAAAGACAATAATTACTATTTTATAACAAGCACCCAAAAATATTTTATAGACGCTGATGACCGAATGTTTCCTTCTGGTTTTTTAGGCAGAATAAAGAAAAGATTTGAGCCAAGTCTTTTTCTTTTAGAATTATTATCAAAAAATTCAGATAATAAAATTTTTATTAATGATACAGCAGAGTTTCTTTTTCTTTGCGGTAGAGATGTATTTAAGGAAAATATCACTAGAAATAATTCTAACAAAGAAATCTTTTTTGTTCAAAATAAATTTGATGAAAATCTCGGTTTTGGGACGTTTTTTAAGCAAGATAAACAAGTTCTTGTTAGAAACATTAAAGACAGGGGAGATTTTTTAAGAAGAGAAATGAACAAATAGACAACAAGACACATGATGTTAAATTATATGTCTCTTATATAGACTTAAAAAAATACTCTGGATTTGAATTTATTTAGTTATTTTCTTCAAGTGTCTTTATTGCTACTAATTTTTTCCCTTCTAGTAGCTTTAATGTCGCTCCTCCTCCAGTACTTACATGAAAGAACCTTTCCTTTATCCCTAATTTAGTAACAAGATTTGTTGTGTCTCCACCGCCTATTATTGTCTTTATTTCAGGGCTTTGTGCTAAGAATTTTAAAATGTTTACCGTTGCTCTTGCATATGCAGGATTTTCATAGTACCCTAGCGGTCCATTCCACACAACAGTTTTTGCTTTTGCGAGCTTTTTTTTGAATTCTAACACTGATTTTTCACCTATGTCAAGACCATACATGTAGCTGGGTAATTTATCTATTGTTACATTCATGCAGTTTGTGGATTCTGGATTGTCTGAAATTATTATGTCTGTTGGCAGCATTATTTTATCGTTATTGTTGAGCATTTGAGCCATAGCTATGGATTCTTTGTCTACAGGGCTTTTTCCTGTGCTTAGACCTTTTGCTTTGTAAAAAGTAAATATCATAGCGCCTCCTATAAGCAGTTTATCTACTTTCTGCGTTAAATTTTGTATTATGGGCAGTTTAGTTGATAGTTTTGCTCCCCCAATTATTGCAACGTAAGGTCTTGTTGGTTCTTTTAATATGTGATTAAAAGCTCTGAGTTCTTTTTCTACTAGTAAACCCACACATCCAGGTATGAATTTTGTTATTGCACACATTGATGCGTGTTCTCTATGACACACCGAAAAAGCGTCATTTACATATATATCTGCGTATTTTGTTAGTTCTTTTGCAAATTCTTCGTTGTTTTCTATTTCTTCTTTGTAAAATCTTAGATTTTCTAATAAAACTATTTTTGCATCTTCTGGTTCTGGAAATTCTTCTTCTCTAAAATTTATGCAATCATTTAATTTTTCTGTTGTTTTTTTTGTTAATTTGTATATTTCTTTTGCAATATTGTCCATTCGTAAGTGTTTTTCATTTCCTTTAGGTCTTCCTTGGTGACTTCCAATTATTATTTGTTTTGCTCCTTTTTTGAAAAGTAGTTTTATTGTTGGTATTGTTTCTTTTATTCTAAAGTCATCTAGTATTCTCCCTTCATTATTTATAGGTACATCAAATCCTGCTCTTAGGAACACTCTTTTTCCTTTAAAGTCCATTGCTTCTATTGTATTTACTGCCATGTGTTTTTTTGGTTCGTATAATTATTTAAATGTAACTGTTCTTCTGATTTTTATGGTGAAAATTTCAGTTATTTTAGTTGATTCCAAATTTTCTGGTAATGTGGGTGCTGTTGCTCGTGTTATGAAGAATTTTGGTTGTAATAGTCTTATTTTAGTTTCTCCTAGTTGCAAAATTGATGTTGAAGCTAAGAATAGAGCAAAGCATGCTCAGGACATTTTAGATTCTGCGATTGTTTTGAATTCTTTTGAGGAACTAAGAAATATGTTTGATACTTTAATTGGCACTACAGGTATTATTGGATCAGATTATAATGTTCTTAGGAGTCCTGTTCTTCTTAATGATTTGAAGGAGAAAATTTTAGGGTATGATGGATCTTTGGGCCTTGTTTTTGGTAGGGAAGATGACGGGTTGTATCAGAGTGAATTGTCCATTTGTGATTTTTCTTTGCATATCCCATCATCTCCTGTTTATCCTGTTCTTAATTTGAGTCATGCTGTCGCAGTTACTTTATATGAGATTTTTTCTGTTGAAAGGGGAATTAATTTGTTAGAAGAACATAAGGCTCTTAGTTTTGAAGAAAAGAATGTTTTATTAAGAGAAGTTGATAGAATTATTGATAAGACTTTTTTTTGTACTGAAGATGAGAGAGAAAATCAGAGGTCTATCTGGAAGAAATTTGTTGGTAAGGCTATGCTTACTAAACGTGAAGGATTTGCTCTTATTGGTTTTTTGAAAAAATTGTAGTTACAATAGGGGTCATTGTTTTTGATATTCGTGTATGAATGTTTGTATCATTTTCTTTTGTGTTATATCTATTATGTTTTTTTTGTCGTATAGTGCGTTTTTTGTGTAGATTGAGTTCATTTTAAGTATGTGTTTTATTTCTTTTTGTGTGTTTAGTTTGTTTATTTGTTCTATTATTGTTGTGTGTAGTTGTGAATCTATTATTTTTTTTTGTTTTTCTATGTCTTTTAATTCGTTTATTAATATTGAAGTTCCAAAATCTGTTACTTTGTAGTTTTCATGATTTTTGTGAAATTCATCTAACCAGTGGTTGTGGTTATAGAATACGTTAAATTTTGCTAGTTTAGCGTGCACTATTGCGCTTTCTGTGAATGCATTAATTATTGTTTCTGGTATTTGTTCATTGACTTTAGACCACAGTGTTTCATATGAGTTCGGGTGTATGTATTCCTCTATTAGGAAGTCTTCTCCTAAGTATAATATTTTTGGGCCAATAGTTGATTCTGTTTGTTTTATTATTTTTGCTTCGCGAATTTTTGAGTAAATATCATAGGATTTTATTACAAATTTTTGTTTGTGTGTTGTTATTAGAAAGGGTATTCTTGTTTTTCCTTTTTTTATATTATTGTTTTCTTTTAATAGTTCTACTCTACATTCTTTTATATTTGCTCGTTGTATTTTTTGTTCTAAATTTTGTATTAAAGTCCATTTGAATAAGTCTAAATGTTGTATTTGATACAATCTGTATATTTCTTCTGTTATTTGTATCATTCTCAGATTTTCAGTTTTTTTCTGTAATTTTTTTGGTTTTATTGCGTTTTTTGATTGGTTTGGTAGTTTTGATGTTAGATGGGTTATTTATTTGGTAGTTTTTATTATATGAGTTAGTATTTATGTGTGGTTTGTCTTTAGTGTTGTTTTGTTCTTTTATTTTTTTAACAAGAATAAATTTTTAATTTATAAATATTTTGTTACTTTCAAGAAGTATCATTTTTTTGTGTTTTGTGTCTCTAAAAACACTTTTACTCGCGGATCTGCTTTTGGTTTAGCTTTAGGCCCTATTTTGTAGTATGTTTTTTCTGCTTCAGAGCCCCAAGAATAAGTTCCTGATTCTTTTTGAACTTCATCTATTTGTAGTTCTCCTAGTTCTATTCCTTTTTTTAAATGGTAGTATATTCCTCTAAGAGTTATTTTAGGAAATATTTGTTTGTATATTTTATATATGTGATATCCATGCGCATTTCCGAGGAAATACAATATTTCTATTATGTTTTGTCTTACAGGGCTACCTATTGGTCTTCCTCTTCTCATAATTCATTCCTTGTTTTTCTGGTTTATATACTTTTCGAATATATTTTCTCTATTGAAGCTAATTGCACCTTTATAAATGAAACCACTATAGAATGAAAAAATATTTAAGAGAGGGGCGTTTATATTTTTCATATTGGGGAGGGTGATTTCATGAAGAAATTAATGTTTATATTACTGATGCTGATTTTAGCGAATAGTGTTTCTGCTTTAAGCGCAGATAATTTTGTTGTTGAGTCTTCATTTAATGTTAATGATTCTTTTAGAGATAATCTATATGTTATTTCTGATGATTTAGTTGTTCAGGAAGATGTTTTAGGTGATTTATATGCTCTTTCAGGAAATATTCTTTTAAATGGCACAATTAATGATGATTTTGTTGGTTTGACAGAGAATGCTTTAATTATAGGTAATATTGGTGGAGATTTGAGATTTATAGGTGGGGATTTAGTTGTCTCTGGCACCGTATTTAAGGAAGTTTTAACTTTTGCTGAATCTGTTGTTTTTGAGGAGTCCGCTGATGTGGGAGGGACAGTTTGGATTAATGCTCTACGAATTAATCTTAATGGTAATTATGATGGTTCTGTAAAGATTGATGGAGAAAATGTTGTTCTTAATGGCGTTTTTAGTGATGATGTTTATGTTAATGCTCGTTATTTGAGTGTTGATGAGAATTCTTTATTTTTGGGAGATGTATATTTGAGTGATAATCTTGTTATTGATAATTCTCTTGTCAAAGGAGATGTTTATAATTTTACTTATGAAGGATTTTTATCGGATTTTAGTAAGTATACTTTCGGAATTTTTGAGTGGTTTTTGACTTTGGTGACCATTTTTGTTACAGGCGTTGTATTTTTACTTGTTTCTAGAGATTTTTCTAGTAGATTAAATGTTACTTTGATGCAAAGACCTCTTTATTCTTTTTTGATTGGATTAGCAAGCATCATTTTAATCCCTGTTGTAGGATTCGCCCTTTTATTTAGTGTTGTTGGTTTACCTCTTAGTTTTATTTTATTTGCGGTCTACGGCATTTTGTTTTTATTAAGTGGTGTTGTTGGTGCTTGGTATCTTGGAGGTTTACTTATTAGATTATTTACTTCTGAAGATTATAAATATGTTAAGATGTTTTTGGGTTCCATCATTTTTATGGTAGTTATTTTAATTCCTATTTTAGGAGTTTTGATTTGGGTTATTTTGAGCATTATGGCTTTTGGCTCTTTTATTAGAAATTTTTATGGCAAAGATAAACCTAAGCGTAGGAAGAAAAAGAAGTGATTTTTTTGTTTTTTGCCATAAAATTTAAATATTCAACAACACAATTTTAGGTCAGGGGTGATTAAATGGCTAAAAAAACAACGTTAGATTGGATAGCTTTGATTTTGTTGATAGTTGGCGGTTTAAATTGGCTACTTGTTGGCTTGTTTAATTTTGATTTAGTAGCTGCTATTTTCAATAGTTGGGCACCAGTTATAGGAACCATAGTATATATTTTGGTTGGTTTGTCAGCTTTGTATACTATTTATTTCTTAGTGAAAAAATAGGTTCTTAATTTTTTCTTTTTTTTATGTGTTTGTTTTCTATATTTTTATTTCATTTAGTTTTAATAAGAGTATCATCTTTTTAGATTGAGGTGGTTTTTTATGAGAACGTTTGTTTATTTAGGAGGATCTTTTGTTGATGTTAGCAGCAAAGATTGTTCTTTGTTGTTTGATGATTTAATTGATCAGATTGAGTGTGAAGAGCAAAAAAGAAATTTTTAAGTTGTTGTTTCATTTGAAATTGCATTTGTATTTATGTTGTTGATGTTTTTTTAGTTTAAGATGTTTTAACAGTAGTGATTTTCGTTAATTTTTGTTCTATTTCTTTCCAGTTTTTGACACGAACTATGTTTTCTGGTAATTTCTTTGTTTGATTCCATGGTTGGTTCAACAGCAGTATTTTTGTGCCTGTTTTTGCTATTTTTTTTGCGTAGTTTAGATTGTCTTCAATCATTACTTGTATTTTTAGGCTTTTACATATTTGTGTTTTGTTTTTTTTGGTGGTTTGAACTAAATCATTTGAGAAGTGTATTTCTTTGAACATGTTTGGATGATGTTTTTTTATCCAATTAACTGTTTTTTCTTTTGTTAATTCAGGTCTTGCTGTTATTGCATATAGTTCATGTTTTTTTGTTAATTTTTTTATTATTTTTTGGCTGTCTTTTACTGGTTTTGTTTGTTCAAATTCTTTGCTTTGGTAGAATTCATATATTTTTTGAATGGTGTCATTTTTTGTTGTTTTCCACAAATGTGATAAATCAAATTTTTTTATGTTTTCTTTTTCGTGGTTCGTATTTTCTTTTTTGTTGAAGTATATTAGTACTTGAGGTATTAGATCTGCTAGCACTTCATCTATGTCTATTCCTATTCTCATTTTTGATGTTTTATTCGTTTTTGTTTTTTAGTGTTGCCCTGTTATTGGTCCGTTTTTAAATAGTGTTTCTTTCAGTTCTTTTTCTAGTTGAGAATCTTGTCTTCTAATCCATTCTAATAACATTGCAAAGTGTTCTTTTTCTTCATCTGCGTTGTGTATTAATATTTTTTTTAGTTCTTCGTCAGTGCATGCATCTGCTCTTTGATTGTAGAAATCTACTGCTTCTATTTCTTCTCGTAGTGATTCTATTGCTCTGTGCGTATTTTGTGTTTTTTCACTTAATTTGGTTGTTTTTTCTTCCATTTTTGCCCCCTCTTGTTTTGGTTTTTTATGGGCTCGCCCAGAATCGAACTGGGGATCTCCCGCGAGTCAGGCGGACGTCATAGCCACTAGACCACAAGCCCTGTTATATTTGTATTATAAAAGTGAGTTCTTCTTTAAAAATATTTATTTTATAGAAGTGATTCTTTTAGAATTATTAAATATTTTTCGTGGTTTTCTTCATTCGTGTTTATATTATTTTGTATATCTATAATTTTTCCTTTGTGTGTTATGTTTTCTTGATCTGTGTATTGCGGTAAATATTTTATGAATATGTGTTTGCTCTCAGGCGTATCTATTGTTATTAGAAATTCTTTTTGGTTTACTTTTTTTAGTTGCAAATTTTCTATTATTTTTTTGTTTCGGGATACTCTTATTTTATTTGCTTCATCTACTGTTTTTTTTACTTTTTCATATAGTTGTTCTGGATTCATTTTTATTTTTCAAGAAGTATTTCAAGTATTGCTGCAAATGCAGGCCTTGTTATTAGAACACCTATTGTTACTCCGGCTATGGTTGTTATTGCGAATCCCATCAAAAGTCCTGCACCTGCAAACATAAGAGGGATCATTGCTACTACGAGTGTAAAGTATGCTGCCATTATTATGAAGAATGCTCGTTTCATTCTAGCTTTCCAATCTATTGTTTCGTCTTTGTTTTTTCTTCTTCCTAGTGTTTCGTCCGTTATAACTATTTGATCATCTACTCCGCTTCCTACAGCAATTATTATTGCAGCTATTGCTACTATGTCTATATTCCAACCTATAAATGCTGCAAATCCTAGCAAAATTATTACTTCTGATAGCATCGTTATTGCCATAGGTATGCTTATTCTTGGTTCTCTGTATCTTATTGCTACAACTATTATTACTGCCAGTATTGCTAGTAGTCCTGTATTCATAGCGGTTTTTGTAAAGTCTTTTCCTAATATCGCGCTTACGGTATTTACATTTGCTATTTCTAGTTTTACAGGTAAAGATCCTGTTATGAGTAATGTTTGGAGTCTTTTCATTTCTTCTTTTGCATTTTCGCTCGCACTTTTTTGTGAAGTTCCTTGTCCTGAACCTGATATTCTTATTTGAGTTGTTGCTAGCCCTTTTAGTCCGGAGCTTATGCTTAGTTCATCTACTTTTTCTCCATCTAATATTAATGACAGATTTTCTGTTAGGTAATTTTGTCCAGAGGAACTTGGAATTATTCCTAGATCTCTTGTTGCATCTGCTTGCCTTTCTGCTGCTATTTGACTTAGTGTTATTTGGAACCAAAATCCGCAGAAGTACGTTCCGTCTGTTGTTTGTTGACAGGTATTTATTGGATCTATGAATGAGCATTGACTCGTTCTGCACACATTTAGTATGTCTTTATTTCCGCCTTCAAATACTGTTATTTGTCCTATTTTTGCTTGGAATTCTCCTTGTTGTGTTAATAGCTCTTTTATTTGATCCTCGTTTGTTCCTGCTATTTCTACAGATATGAATTGGTTTCCAAAGAAATCTCTTGTCGGCCTTACAGTTATATCGCTGACTCCAAAAACGTTTAGTCTTTGTTTTATATTTTCTACTATTATGTCCATGTCTTCATCATTTATTTCTTCTTGTGGTTTTAGTAGTACTCTGGTTCCCCCTTCTAAGTCTAGACCTTTTTTTACGTTACTAGTCGGACGGTCGTATACTGTTATTCCTATATCTTGTTTTCCTATTATTTCTTCTTTATATACTGGTTTTTCTGTTTCTATTTCTTCTGTTATTGTTTCGTTTGTAGTTTCGTTTACAGTTGTTCTGTTTATTAGTGTTGTTTCTGTTTCGTTTGTTAGTGTTAAATTAATTAGGGGGTTTATTGTTATGAAATATGTTTTTTTGTTTGTTTTTATTGTGAATGTGTCGTTTATTTGAAATTGTTCTATT
This sequence comes from Candidatus Woesearchaeota archaeon, assembly GCA_021735165.1. Lineage (NCBI taxonomy): Archaea > Nanobdellati > Candidatus Woesearchaeota > Candidatus Woesearchaeota archaeon. Next base: position 38,965 of record JAIPHP010000006.1, on the reverse strand, counting down.
GAATCGTAGTATTCTTTTATTGTGTTTATTGGTTGGTCGTTTACACTTAGTATTACTTCTCGACCCATAGGTTTTGTTGTTTGCGGCGGGCTCAATATTGGTGTTGGGAATGCTTGTGCTGCCGCGCTGTCTTTTTGCACGCTTCTTATTGCTACACCTTGTTCTGAGAATCCTGGTTGTATTAGTATTACTGATATTATTAGGAACGCGAGTAGTATTAGTATTCTTTTGTTTGTGAATATTTTTTTAATTTTGTTCATTTTTTTCTTTCCTTTCCATATACCATCTTAGTATGCTTGCGTTTTGTAACCAAGTATTTATTAGGTCTACTAACAGACCTATTAATATGATTGTCATTATTTCAGTTAGTTCTCCTATTGAATTTAAATGAGCCATTATTAAGGTCACTATTATAGCGGCCATTGTTGTTACAGTCATGGTAATTCCAGTTTTCATTGAATCTATTGTTCTTTTGTAGACAGTTCCTTCTTTATTTTTTAGTACTCTGGAGCTTAGTAGTATGTCTGTGTCTACTGAATATCCTATTAGCATCAGTAGCGCTGTTATTCCTGCTACGCCTATTTTCATACCAAATAAGTCTGTTATTGCTATTGTTACAATTATGTCTGATATTGCTGCAAGTATTACTGCTGCGCTTGGTATTATTGTTCTGAAGTATAGAAAAACGACTATGCCCATAAAGAGCAGTGCTATTAATATGCCAACCATTAGTTGTTGGAAGAAAGATTCTCCCATTTTTGCGCCCAGGATGTTTTCTGTTAGTTCTCCTTGTGATGGATTTGTAAGTTCTTTTACTTTGTTGGTGAATTTTTTTACTTGTTCTTGGTTTTCTTGTATTATGTTTGATTCTATTGTTATTCCTGTTATTTGTCCAAAGCTTGTCGTTTCTCTTACTATTACGTCATTTAATGGAAATTCCTGTTGTAGTTTTTGTTCAATTGTTTTTGCGTTTAGTCCTTGTTTTGTTATTATTAGTTCTGTTCCTCCTGTAAAACTTATTCCTTTAGTTATGAAATCTCCTGTTGTTGCTATATTTATTCCTATAATCATTATTCCAAATAGTAGCATTACAAAAGGTATTATTAGAAGTTTTTTGTAGTGTTTGTAGTAAAATGAGTTTGATGTATCTTTTTCTTTCTCTATTTTTTTCGTTTCTGTTTGTACATCCACAATTTTTGGTTGTTTTTTTAGGAATCTTTTTTGTCTTTTTTCTCTTCGGTTCACTAAGATCTCCTCTTTTGTTTTGGATAGAGGTTTTATTTATAAGGATATCGGTATCTTCTTATAGCGCGCTGCGTTGTAATAACCACACCCTCAAAACACTATTGTTTAGTAGCAAAATATTTATAAAGAGTTGGAATTTGCTTTTGTGCATGAACATTATCGTATTGAAAAAAAGTGTTGATAATTATTTTGGTGTTGATATTGGCAAGGATAGTTCGCGTAAACGTAATGTAGAACATTTATTTTTAAAAGATAAACCTAATTTTTTAAATTATATGATGAATCATTCTTTTGAATTATTTCCTGATTCAAGAGATCTTAATTCGGAAGATATTGTTGTTAGAACTTATTTGGGAGAAGATGCTGGTTGTTTATCATTGGATGCGTTTGTTGATTCTGATTTGAAAAAAAATATCGATTTTTATTCTAAACACATGATTAAATCTGTTGAGAATGTGACTGCTAAAAAGCTCGGTTTTTTTGAAAAAATATATGTTGGTTTTGACGAAAATGTTCTTGCTTTGAACGATTTACCCCATATTTTGAATTGTTATTCTGTTGACTCTAAAAAGAAAGAAGATGTATTTCTTCGAAGACTATTTCATGTTTCTTTTGATAGTAAGCATGTTGCTTTGTATCAAGTTAATGATACTTCTTTTTTTAATGATGATGCGTATAGGGGGGGAGCACCTGTTGCTTATGCTGTTGAAAGAAAGAAAAATAAAAATATTCGTTTGAGCAACGTAGCCAGGAAACCTGTTTTAATTAGTCCTGTTTTTTATCTTAGAGCTATTGATACTAATGAATCTTCAGTTAATTTGGTTGGGGGAGACCATTTTAATAATTATTTCGAAGATCCTGTTCGTGTAGATTATTCGAATAAATTTTTGAATCCTGTTGGTTTAGGAGTTGTTTCTTTGAGCCAGCCATCTAGGCAATCAACGATTGAGTTGATTAGGAATTTTATTCGTGAAGAAAAAAATATTAGATCTAGGCGTTATGGTTTTTGATTTTTTTGATAATTTTATACGTTGATAATAATGTTTATTATTTTTAAGCGCCAGTTTTTCTTATTTGTGTTGGTTTATCATTTGTTCTTCTATTTCGTGAAGTTTTCCTGGAATTATTAGAGAATGCATTTCTTTTCCGAAGTTTGTTTGTTCTAGTTCTTTTAGCGTTGCTGTTTTTATTATTTGATCTTCTGCGCCAATTCTTGCTATTCCTATTCCAATAGTTTCATCAGAGATTATTTTGTTTTGTTTTTTTTCTTCTAACTTCTTTAGTATTTTTATTGCTTTGTTTATTGTCATGAACCTTGGAGGTTCTGGCTTATCTAGTTCTTTTCTTATATTTTCTGGAGTTGGTTCTGCTACTTTTATATCTAGTAAACAGAGCGTGTGTAGTCCTCTTTTCAGGTTTTCGTTTATTACATTGTATGGAGTTTCTGGCAGCCAGTTGTTGTCGTCAAACACTACGCTTGTTGTTTTTCCTAATTTATATAGTTCTAGTCCTGTTTCTCCTATTGCATTCATTATTGATGCGTTATGATATATTTTTATTTGAATGTTTTTTTCTTTTGCTCTTAAAAATAAATCAGCGTGAGTTGTTGCTCCAAAAGCATCACCGACTACTAGGAATGCTATATTTTCTGTTTTTGCAGGGTTTAGTATTTTGTCTGATTCTTTTTCTACTAGTTCTCTTGTGGCTAGGATTATTTTTTTTTGATAGAAGTTTTCCATTTCTTTTTGTGTGCAGTTCATTATTGCCGTGTAATTTTCTAGAAATACTAGTTTTGATTTCATTATTGCATTCATGCCATTTATTGTTATATCTCTAAGATTTCCAAGTCCTAAGCTTATTATGTGTAAAGTCATATGTTTAGAAGTGGTGTTTTGTTTATATTTTTACTTGTCTTTTGTGAATTTTCACAGGAGTTTATGGAGTTTTTGTGTTCTTATCGTCAGCATTTAGGTATTTTTTAGTTTTAAGTTCAATTTTTTGTTTTTAGAAATAATTTTTGTTATAGTATTTTATAAAGAAATAATTATTTGTTTTCTGTGTCGTTTTGTTGTTCTTTGTTTGGCTTCTTTTTTTGTCCTGTGCTTCCTGTTCTTTGCAGTATTAGTAGGTCTTCTGTTGTTAGTTTTTTTCTTTTTTCTAGTTTTTCTTCTACTTCTGCTGCTTTTTTCTTTAGTTCTTGTCTATCATTTCTTTGCCGTTCTTCTTTGAATTCTATGTTATGCTCTTGAAGTTTGCTTTGTAGTTCATTTACAGCTTTTAATTTTTCTTTTAAATCTTTGTTTGCTTCTGTAAATACGTCTTTTTGTTCTGAGAATTGTTTGAATGCTTCTTCTTCTTTTTCTTTTAGTTCGTCTATGTCTTTTGATAGCTTTATTAGGTCTTCGTGATATTGTTGGCTTAATTGTGCTTTTTCTTGCATATCTTTGTGCAGTTTATTTGCTTCTTTTTTGAGTTTGTCTGTTTCTTTGCTTTTTTCTTTTATTTCTTTTGTTGCCTCTCTTATTGGTGCTAACGTTTCTAGTTCTTTTCTTAGCTGTTTTAGCTGTTTCATCAGTTTTTGTTCTTGCGCATACTTCATAGGAGTTGTTTCCATGTTATATTCTATTTTTTCTATTTGTTTTTTTATGAATCCATAACTTTTATTTTTGTCTCTTTTTATATCAGTTTTATCATCTTTGTGAACTAAGTCTTTTATGTTTGTGCTTATTGCTGTGTTTAGTTGGTTTCTTTTGTCTTTTAGAGTTTTTACTTCTGTTGAGAATTGATTTCTTTTTTGTTTTAGGTCTTTAACTTGATTTATTTTGCTTTTTATTTGTGTACCTATTTCTGCTTTTTTTGAGAACCATTTTTCTTTTTCTTTGTTAAGCTCGTTCAGTCTCTTTTTTAGATTGTTTACTTCATCTTTTGCTTTTTTTAGTGTCTCTAAGAGCTTTTCCTTTTCTTGTTCTTGTAACATGTTGGTATCACTGATGAAAAATTAGTTTAAAAAAATTAAAAAAATTGTTTTTTAAGCTTATCCGAAAAGTGCGCCTAGTCCTGCTGCTGCAGCTCCATCATCTTTCTTTTCTTCTTTCTTCTCTTCTTTCTTCTCTTCTGCTGCTGGTGCTGCTGCTTGCGCTGCTGCTGGTGCTGGTGCTATTGCTGCTGATTTTATAGCTTCTTCTATGTCCACTCCATCTAGTGCTGCTATTAGTGATTTTACTCTTCCATCATCTGCTTGAACGCCTGCTGCTGTTAGTACTTTCTTTACTGATTCTTCATCAACTTTTTGCCCTGCTTTGTGCAGGAGTAATGCTGCATATACATATTCCATTTTTTGTTCCTCCTAATTGTATAGTATTGTACTTTCGTTGGTCTTATTCTTTTGTTACTTTGTTTTTAATTGCTGTTGCTTGAGCTTCTGCTTTAGCAAGTACTTTTACTGTATCTTTTGTTATTATATTTTGTGAATCTGCTAATCCTATTGCTTCTGTTGTTGCTTTGCATATTAATTGTGTTATGTTGTCTTTTGTCGGGTATGCTATTCCTATTGTTAAAGCAAATGCATCTCTTGCTGCTCCTTTAAGTTGTGCTAGGAATGCATCTTCGTCTATGTCTAGGTCTTTTTTTGTTAGTATTGATCCTTTTTCGTATGCTGCTTGTAGGTTTAATCCTATTTCCATAGGATATATTTCTAGTCTTGTTAGTAATGCGGCCAGTCCTTGTTTTACTTCTTCGCCTTCTTTTGCTACTGTGACATCTTTTTTTACTGCGACTTTTCCGTTTTCAACACCAGTTATGATTCTAAATTGACCTAATTCACCTATTATTGGTCCTGGTGCAAAATTTGTCGGGCCTGCCTTTACAATTATGTCTTTAGGGGCTATTTGTCCTCCTTTTATTGGCGCTGGACTTTTACTTTTTTTTAGTATTTTAAACAGTGTGAATGGGTTTTCGTTTGTGAATAATAAAGCTGGCATCCCCGTCATATATTTTATTAGTTCGTCTATTTTTTCTTTTCCTGAATCATTTATTGCTAGTTTTAGAAGTCTTCTTTTTGTCATTTGTAAATGAGCTTTACCTCGTAGACTGGCTCTCATTTGGTTTAGTTGTTTTGCAGGCAAATTCTCTACATCTACTGCGGCTATGACTTCGTACTTTTTTATTAAATCTGAAAATTCTTTAACGATTTTTTTCTTTTCTTCTGATACATGTGCTTGAACTTTTTCCATTTTGATTCCTTTATTCTATCTTTACTGGTTTGCTCATTGTTAGTTTTAGCATTATTTCTTTGACGTTTGATTTTTCTTTTGGTAAGTGATGCACTATTTGATTGTATGCATGTTGTATGTTTTCTATTATTTGTTCGTCAGTCATATCTTCTTTTCCTATTTTTACTTGAATGACTGGTGATTTTTTCGCCATTACTCTAACTGTTTTTTGTAGTCTCTCATATATTGTTTCTACTTGCCCTTTGGCAGGCAGTACAGATCCTAATTTTGGATTTGGCATTTTATTTCTTGGGCCTAGCACTCTTCCGAATGTAGCTGCAACTTTTGGCATTATTTCTGCTTGTGCTATGAAAAAAGTATGTTCAGCTGCTAACTTTTTAGCTAGTTTTTTATCTTTATATTTATCAAAGTCATCTACATTTATTGTGATATCGCATATTTTTTTCGCTTTTTCTTCTAGTTCAGGTCCTACTAGGGCTGCTACTTTTTGTTTTCCTTGAATGTGAGGTATTGTTGTAAAGAAATCTACTTGTTCATCAACGTTTTTCAGATTTAAATCTTTTAGTGTTACTATCAAGTCAAATGATTGTGAGAATTTTCTTTTTTTTGCGTTTTCTCTTAAGTCCTTTATTGATTTTTGTATTAAATTTTTATCCATATTAATTCCCTCCTACGTGAAGTAGTGTTTTCGGGTAATTGTCAGGAATGCTGTTTGATTTATAAAGGTTACTGTGGTTGTTTTGGATTATTTAGCAAAAACTATATAAATAAATGGAGACTTACGTAGTTTAATGAAATTTTTTCTAGCGATTCTAAAGGCTGCTAGGCACAATATAATATAAATTGGGATTGATATTAATGAGTGAAGATAAAAATATTTTAAAGACAGGCACTACAACTGTCGGTGTGTTGGCAAAGGACAGCGTTATTTTGGCTGCTGATAAGAGAGCTACAGCAGGAAGTCTTATTGTTGATAAGACTGTGGAGAAAGTCATTCCAATCACCGATAATTTAGCTTTGACTTTGTCAGGTAGTGTTTCTGATGTTCAAGTTTTAATTAAATATCTGAAAGCTGAACTTGCTTTAAAGGAATTAAAAACTGGCAGGGTTGCTAGCGTTAGAGAGGCTGCTAATTTATTATCTGCGTTTACTTATAGCGGGATTAGAAGCCGAGGAAGTATAACCCATTTTATTATTGGAGGGTATGATTCTACAGGAGCTCATCTATATGATATTTTCCCTGATGGATCTTTGACTGAAATTAAACCAGAAGTTGGATTTGTTACTAGCGGGTCTGGCATGGTTTACGCATTAGGTGTTTTAGAAGATTCTTACAAAGAAGGATTGACAGAAGATGAATCAGTAGACCTTTGTTTTAGGGCAATTGGTTCTGCTTTAAAGAGGGATAACGCATCAGGTGAAGGCGTTGATGTTTTTGTTATTAATAAAAATGGTGTGAAAAAACTTGCACAAAAATTGATTAGTAACAAATTAAATTAATTAAATTAATTTTTTTGTCATAAAGGTTATTTAAAAAATTGAGTTAGGTGAAATTTAAATAGTATTTTTTTAAGAAAAGTGAAGTGAAAGTTCTATGTCAAGCGAAATAATAAAGGAAATATTAAAGGATATACCGAGTGGAAAGATCAGTGATGCTGTTTTTGAGGGTGCAAATATTGTTTTGTATTCTAAAGATAAGACTTTTGTTAAGGATGATAAGGGTCTTGTGAAGAGCATTGTTTATAAAATTAAAAAAAGAATTGAATTAAGGCCGGATCCAGAGTTGTGTCATGATCCTGATAAAGCTGAGAAAGAAATCAGAGCATTGATTGGTGATGAAGCTGGAATTGATCAGATAATATTTGATCCTCAAAGATCAATCGTCATTATTGAAGCTGAGAAACCTGGTCTTGCAATAGGCAAACAAGGTGAATTGCTACAACGAATAAAGGCCAAAACTTTTTGGGTTCCTCAAATTAAGAGAACTCCTCTTATTAGAAGTCAAATCATTGAAAATATTCGAAGCGTTTTATATCAAAATTCTGATTATCGTAGAAAATTTTTGAACAAAGTTGGTGAAAGAGTGTACAACGGTTGGCTTCGTCAGAAGAAACATGAGTGGATTAGAATAAGTTATCTTGGTGGTGCAAGACAAGTTGGCAGATCTTGTTTGTTATTACAAACTCCAGAGTCAAGAGTTTTATTAGATTGTGGTATTGATGTTAGTAGTCCTGATGATCCTTATCCGTTTTTAGAAGCTCCTGAGCTAAATATTAAGGAACTAGATGCAATTATTGTTAGTCATGCTCACGTTGACCATACGGGTTTGATTCCTTATTTGTTTAAGTTTGGTTATAGAGGCCCTGTTTATTGTACAGCGCCCACAAGAGACATTATGGCTTTGTTGCAATTAGATACTATTAAGATTGCGCGCGGAGAAGGCAAAGATCCTATTTATGATACTGATGATGTAAAAGAGATGGTGAAACACACTATAACGTTGGATTATGAAGAAGTGACGGATGTAACTCCTGATGTTAGAATTACTTTGTATAATGCAGGACATACACTTGGCAGTAGCATGGTTCATATTCATGTAGGTAACGGCTTGCACAATTTATTATATACTGGAGATATTAAATTTGTTAAAACTCGTCTGTTAAGCCCTGCTGCAACTCAGTTTCCAAGATTAGAAACTATGCTTGTCGAATCCACGTATGGTGGTAGAGAAAATGTTACGGAGTCTGTCAGGACACAAGACAATATTTTACAAGAAGTCATTAAAACTGCAGTTAACCGCCATGGCAAGGTTTTAATGCCTACTTTAGGAAGCGGTCGTGGTCAGGAAGTTTTGATTTTGGTTGAAGAAATGGTAAGGAATGGATTGATTCCAGAAATTCCCATTTATATTGATGGCATGGTTTGGGACATTACTGCTATTTTTACGGCATATCCTGAATTTTTGAACAAAACGATTAGACAACAAATTTTCCACAAAGACAATAATCCTTTTTTGAATAAAAACATTAAACAAGTTGGAAGCCAAAAAGAAAGACGACAAATCATGGAAGAAGAAGGTCCTTGTATTATTCTTGCTACTAGTGGTATGCTGAGTGGGGGCCCTAGTGTTGAGTATTTAAAGGGTTTAGCTGAAGATAAAAGGCACACTCTAGTATTCTCATGTTATCAAGGGGAAGGTACGCTTGGTAGGCGTATTCAGCGCGGAGAAAAAGAAATTATTTTCCGTGAAGGTGGCAAAGAAGAAGTTCTTAATATTAGAATGGATGTTACTAGAATTGAAATCAGCGGTCATGCAGATCGTAGAGAATTAATCAACTTTGTTCAACATCTAAGTCCTAGACCTCGTAGAATTTTAATTAACCACGGAGAAAATAATAGATGTTTGGATTTAGCTTCTACGTTACACAAACAGTTCAGAGTAGAAACTGAAGTTCCAAGAAACCTTGAATCTGTCAGAATTAAGTGAATTTAGTTATATCCTTAACACAGTTAATTAATTGCTTTAAAATTGTATTTATGAGTAAATTATTTTTAAAGCGCTGAATATGAATAGATAACTATGATAAAAATTGTTATTTTAAATTCCTACTTAGAAAAGCAAAAGCGTGCCTAGAATACCAAGGCACAAAAATCTTTTGGTGTATATCTACGACCTAAATATACAGAAACATGTTCTCAATAAAAACACTAAAAATTATTCCAGCAACATCTTATTTAAGTGCACACAGTTTAATGATAGAAAAATTCAATTAGATAATTTGTCAAATTTTTCTTTTGCTTTTTTTTCCTTGAAAAAGACTTCATGGCTTGCTCTTTTTTCAAATAAAGCAACAGCGATATCTACAAGAATTTGTTGACTCTCCATTAGTTTTTTATCTAAAACAATACTTCTAGCATCATCAACGCACTGCAACATTTTCAAAATATTATCATTTCTGCAGTCTTGTTCTGCTTTTTTCTCTTCTTCTTCAGTTAAATATATCTCTTCCCATTTAGGATATACAGATTTATCCGTGCTTTTTGGAAACGTTTTACTAAAAGGCATAATACTTATGAAATACAAGTATTTTATATATTTACTGGAAAGAAAACCGAAAAAAAACCAATATTAGTTAATCTTCATCAACATCATGAATCGCTGTAGGACTACCACCGCCGTGCCAAGTAAATCTGGGTCTGATTCGAACAGGATACATTTTTTCGTTTGTGTCATCAAAAATAATAGCTGCGCCTTTTTCTCTAGGTAAATTGTCAAGTTCTTCAACTAGACCTTTTCGCATATATGACTGCATTAACATGCCCAAAGCGTCTGTGTCCATTTTAGCGGTAATACGATGTGCAATAACAGTATCTGATTGCGTCATAACATCAGTATGTATTTTACCAGGCTGCTGAGTGGCTAAAATCAAACTAATGCCTGGTTGTCTTCCTTCTCTTAGAATAGTAACTAAAGGATCTGTAGCTAAAGTCTTTCCTTTAACAGGTAAAAATTCATGAGCTTCATCTAATACTAACCAAACTAGAGGAAAATTTTGTTTTTTTACGGCTTCATCACTATAAGGATTGAGACTCTTATGCAAATCCAAATATTCTTCTTCTTTTCTTGCAGTCATACGTTGAATAAAAAGCTTTTCGGCAACTAGCCCAACAACTAAATTTTTAATCTTCCAAGAACCTTGCATAGTAGCATAACAACTAACATCCAAAACAGTGACTTGCCCAGGCATAGCAATATCTGAAATCTTTGTTGCTGTTTTAGAAAACAAACCCCAATTATCTGCATTCAAAAAACGATTCTTGGCAGCGTTCACTTCGTTTTCTTCAGCGCTTTTTTCAGCATCTAAAGATTTGATGATGTCTTTGATGCCGTAATCTTTACCCGATTCTTTCAAATCGTAAATAACTTTTTCGATAAGAACACCAACTGGATCATCTTCTGATAAACCAAAAGTTACAACCCAATCATGACCTGAAAGCTCGGATGGTTTAATACTGAACGGATAATCTGTGGGAATGCCTTTTTCTTTAAACTCATCGTGATAACCTGAAGGCGTGAAAATTTTTACATCCAAACCTTTTCCTTGTAATCCCCAAGAATCTAACAAATCAGGATCTTGTTTATTACCATACTTCATAGTCCAATAAACACCCATAGTGTCTACGAGGATTATTGATAAATTTTGTTTTATTTCTTCAGGCAAATCAGCAACACCTTCGGCAATAACACCCATAGTGTAAGAATTGTGAACAATTATATCATTTGCAACAAAATTGTGCGTGTCTGGAACAGAAAAATCATAAACAGGTATAGATTCGTCTATTTCTTCAACACAAATAATTTCATCCCAATAAATATCTGAATTGACCAATTTATTTACAGCGTCATGTTTATCATTAATAGAGATTTGCGCCAATCTTTGTTCAGAGCAATAAGAACTCCCCTGATTTACTACATTTTCAAAAAGGTTGTAACCTAATCCATCATCATTAACAACAGGCAGAGTATGATCACAAAAAGTTAGTAATTCTTTAGGAATATTGTCTAAATTGGAATTGTTCTTTACTTTTTCAGTTTCTAAAAAAGCACGCTTTTGGATTTTTTGTTTATTCCCAAAAAAACCAATTTCTTCAATAAAACTTCTTAAAAAAGAACCTTGAACGATTAATTCGTACTTTGGTCCAAAAGAAGAACCCTGTCTTTTATTTTTTAAGATGCTGACAATTCCGAATCTGGAAAGTAAATGTTGAACATCGTTGACTAATTTTTCTGAATTTGAATCATAATATATTTTCCACTCATCGTCTTCACAACACAGTCTTCCATCACAAGAAAATAATCTATTCAAAAATAAAGATAGCTTATGTTTAGGTAATTTAAAAATATCTTGGGGAACAAATTTGTTTTCTAAAGTCATGCCGGGACAGTCTGACAAATCTAGCAATTTACTTAAAGAATTTTTAAGATCTCTAACATAAAGATTTCTAGAGTCAACACTTAAATTTTTGTTTTTATCAAAAAAACAATCGATATTAGTTTCTAAAATTTTAACTGAAAAACAGTCATTATTCTCAATTATTAAATTCGAATCAAACTGTTTTATAGAACTGCAAAAATCAGATACTAAAATGGAATCCTTAATATTAAATAAAATAAAATTTTTCTTGACAATACAGCCAGCAACCAAATAAGCCAATAATTTGACTTTAGCCTCTGATAAATCATATTCTCCGAAAACTCTTTGAATTTTGGGAGTTGCAATTTTTGAACCTACCCGCAAATTTTTAGCTTCTACCCAACCCGAAACAGTTAATAAAGGATGTTCTGGAGTCAACCTCACTTTTTTTCCAGTTTCAAGAGTTAAAAGCAGAGTTTTGTCAACAATTCTTTTAAAAAAATTTTCTTTGCCCATGGATCTTATTTTCAAATCTTCATTTAAACTAATAATTTCTTGATCATTATTTTCTAACTCATCAATTTTCTTGACAGAACCATCACTTAGAGTAATTCTTGTATCCCCCGCAAGACATTTGCCGCCGCCTCTCTTACCACAAATAAAAACGACGTGACTGTTAATAACATCTAAAAAAACATCATTAGAAAGACTGGTTGTTCGGCCCATTTGAATATAATGTTTGCCTAAAAAAACAACACCTTTATTTCCAAATTTCTTTTTATCTTTTTCACTTCTACCTATAACTATATCATTCATAACTAAACTCATAAAAAAACAGCTTTTTAAATTTATCTTTAAAAAAGAACAATAAACTGTTACCATTTCATAATTAGTGCAAACGATAAGTTTAAAAAGACCGGTTACATACAATTATAAAAATATCCTATTATTTTACAAATCAAAGGGTGATAATTGTGGCAAATGATCTATTCAAAGACGTAGATGAATTAACAGAAATAGAATACGACTCAGATTTATATCCAAAAAGAAAAAGTCAAGCAGAATTAGATCTTGAAACTGAATTAAAAAAAGATTCAAAAGAAATAGAAAAAACAGAACAAAAAACAGCAAAAAAAACAGATTCAGAACCAGAAAAAACAGAACAAAAAACAAAAACAGAAATGAAGACTTCTAAAAAAACAGCGCCAAAAAAGAAAAAATTCCTAAAAGATAATACTGAAACTAAAGAAGAAAAGAAACCAGAAACTAAAGAAGAAACAAAAAAGAAAGAAAACAAAAAATCAAAGAAAAGTGAGCCTGAAGAGCAATCAAAGAAAAAAAGAACGGAACCGCAAACAATAATTCTAGAAGATGAAGAAAAAGGAAACTGGGCAATAGTTGCTGCTAGTTCATTAGTTATAATAGCAATAATAATAGCATTATACTTCGCATTCAACGCAGCACAAACAAATACTCCTGCAGACAAAGTACTGGCATTAGTAAACAACGAACCAATATATCAAAGTCAAATTGATTTTAGAATTCAAAGCCTAAGCAGTCTTGGTGCAACAACCGTAAATGAAGAAATCATACTAAACCAAATAATAGATGAAAAACTAATATTGCAAGATGCAGAAAAACAAGGGATAAAAATCACAAAAAATGAAGCAGAAAAACAGTTGCAAGAAAGAATGTTGGAAACAGGAATAGAAATAGAAGAACTAAAAACTCGACTCGCAGAACAAAACATGGAATACGAACAAATGGTAACTTTCTATCAACAAAGCATGATCGTTAATGAATACATAAATCAAACAATAATTCCTACAATAAACACAAGTGAAAAAATACTAAAAACATACTATGAAGAAAACAAAAATTTATTCAAAGTCCCAGAACAAGCACAAGTAAGACACATATTAATACTATTCACAGACGAAAATGAAACTGAGACATACACTAAAACAAAAGACATACAATTGCAAATAAATGAAAATGCGACAAATTTTTGCGACTTAGTTAAAGAATACACAGAAGACATAGCAAGTAAAGAAACATGTGGAGAATACAACTATACAATGAATGATCCATTAGTGCCGGAATTCAAAGAAGCTGGATTTACAATGGATGAAAAAGAAATAAGACTCGTAAAATCTCAATTTGGGTACCATATAATGCAGAAAATAAAACAAATACCAGAAACAACAAGAACTTTTGAGGAAGTAAAAGAACAAATAAAATTGGGAATACAACAACAAGAAGTAAACAAGAAATATGATATGAAAGTTGAAGAACTCAAAAAAGATGCAATTATAGAAATATATACGGATGATAAAGAAACTGAAAATACAAGTCAACAAATTCCAGAGCCCAACATCCAACCAACAGACACAGAAGAAACAAATGAAACAGAGTCACAAAAAACAACGCCTAGCTTAACAGACTGCATATCACAAAAAGCAACAATGTATACAGTTTATTGGTCTCCAGATAACGAAAAACAACTAAGTTTTTTTGAAGACGAAGCAGATAAAATAAAAATAATAGAATGCGATAAGGAATCAGAGAACTATGATACAATCTGTGAAACAAAAGACATAAGAGCATACCCTGCTTGGGAAATAAATGGAAAGATATACAATGGAATACAAAATATTGACAGATTAAAAGAATACACAGAATGCTAAATACAAACATTTTTATTTTATTAAATTAATTCTAATATTTATACTTAAAAAAAAGAGGAATAATAAATACAAAAAAATGAAAACAAACATAACGCAATCAGTAGCAATTTTATGTGATGGAAATAACATTGAAAGAAGCATACAAGCTCAAACACAATCAAATTCTATGTTGAATTTTGACGTAATAATCCCTAGATTATTAAATGGAAGAGGACTAAATAGGCTTATATATTTCAGAGAAGGAAGACAAATATCTTCAAAATTGGCGGATCGATTACATGAAAACTTTTTTGGATCAGTAGTTCCTTGTCATAAATCAGCAGATATACCCCTTTCTATAAAAGCAACACAATTAGCAAGCAAAGTCGATACAATAATAATTTTAAGCGGAGACTCTGATTATATTGATTTAGTAAGACACTTAAAAAGCGAGGGTGTAAGAGTGGAAATCTCGGCAGTGAAGGACAATACTGCAAGAATACTGCTAGAAGAAGTGGATTTTTTTCATCCTATAACAAAAGAAGATTGGTTTGAATATAATAAGCCAGTTAGACAGCAAAATTTAAGTTATAGAAACCAAAAGACTTCTTATCAAAACTACAAACCACAAAACTATAGCAATTTAAACTCTAATAAACCAATTGCACAAACAACAGAGGCAAGTCAAAGATTTGACAACATAGAAACAATAAAACAAAAATTAGAAGCCAACATGCAAACCCCTGAATCTAAAAAAATAATGATATTAGAACAACCACCTGAGCCTAAACAAATTAAACAAGCACAGGATACCTCACAAAATAATGTTGAAAAGGACATACAAAATACGAAAAATAGTCCAAAAGAAGAGTCTAAAACAGTAAAAAAAACAAAGAGTAAAAAGAAAATAACTAAAAAGAAAACTGTGAAGAAAAGCGAAAAGGACGTAAAATCATGAATAATTTGAAGTAAGACTGTTTTTTTATTCATAAATACTGAAAATTCTTGTTCAGGGCTACTTAAAAACGAAAAAGAGGCGTGTATCTATCGCGCAAAAAATGATATTCTAAGCAGCTTATATCTATTCAGTCATACTATTTGTTAATTCATACAACAGTTTTATAATAATGCAAAAAAGTTAATTACCATATTGAAAACAAATATTTTAAAAAAAAAAAGAACTATTTTCTTCCACGAGCCATTTTAGCCTTAGAAACATCGCCTTCTTTATCAACAAAATACAAAAAACCGGCTTCTTTTTTAATATTTGCCTTGCTAACAACTTCCGGTTTCTTCTTTTTACCCTTCAAAGCGCCCCTTACCATGACCGCTCTTGCAACATCACCATTCTTATCAATAAAATAAAGATACCCAGTTTCTTTTTTTAATCCGAGTTTAGCAACTTTTTTTGACATAATAACACCCTCCTATAAAAATATGAATATAATAATTACAAAAAACCTAATATTTAAATCTTTTCAAAAAAACAGGGCGTGTCCCAAATATCTGTATTACCCTAGAGTTCAATTGAGAGAAACACAACGTGGAACACGTTAAAGATCGGTGTTTCTTAGTAAAAACCTTAGACTGCAAAGCAGCTAACAATACTTTGCAATACGAAAAAGAAAGACCTGAAGAGACACTCCAAAAAACAATAGTTAATGAAACAACCTTTAATTTTTTTTACTAAAAATGCTCATACCCTATAAAAACAAGTTTTTTATCCAAAAAAACTCAATACTACGCAACACACTCTAAATTATAAGCGTGACAAACATCTTTAAAACCAAAGAAAATATTAATGCGATAAAGTTCACAGACTAAATGGTTGTTATAAAATTTTTAGGTTTTGTTGATATCATAGCTGCAATAATAATAACATTATTCAATTTTGAACTTGTGCCTCTTAAAATATTTCTAAGCATATTTCTCTATTTAATACTGAAAGGATTAGCATTTAGAGGAGATTTTGCAAGTTTTACAGACATAGGTATCGCAATATACATGCTTTTAATGTTAATATATCCAATCACAATAATTACACTCATTTGCTCTTTATTTTTATTTCAAAAAGGAATATTTTCTATGCTTTAAGCAAAAAAACAAGATAAGCGGCATCTTAGGTTTCAATGTAATTTAGGAACCATATATTTCTTAAACCACCAAGCTAACAATAAAGCAATAATAACAGCAGAAATATATATCCAAACATTCCAAGATGCTAGACTGGCAGAAATCATGAACATAAACACTGCACAAAAAAAGAAATAAATTAACCAACCAATTCTGGACTTTATAAGAACATTTATCCCGTTCATATAAGGAAGGGGAAGACTTGTAAAGAACAAAATTAAACTTCCGAAAATAATCGCCCACTTAATTATAGAAAATCCCGTCAGGGCATAAAATGGTATAAAAAACAAAATTAAAAAAAGAAGCACTATTGGCCCTGTTAATCCCACAATAGTCATGTCTTTTATATTTATACTTCTTCTATGTTCGCCCAGCCTAAGTCGAGGCACATCTATTATTGAAACATTACCTAAGTACAAAATAACTAAGAAAAATAAAACTGGTGATGGAAAAAACATTAAAGAATACATAGTTAAAAAAAATCCGAGTAAAGGACCATATTTCCATATTTCATATCTTCCATGATACCCTTTAGTCGCCGCAATAAATTTTTGAGACGCTACAAAAACAAAATATAATATGCTAAATATTAATGTAAAACCAACAAAATAAAGTACTGCTGAATCAAGAGTTTCTGCAGCAGCTAAATGCCTTGAACTGAGAAGAAAACCTGCAATTATTACAGTTATTAAAAAATTTCTGAGTTCTTTAGTTTCAAAACTCAAAAATGCTTTCCAACCCTGGTTAAGTCTGAACATGATTCTTAAATTAGATAAATAATATATAAATCTGATGGTTAAATCAGATTAGATGCTACTAGTTTCTCTAAAGAGCTAGTCATTCCTTTTTCATGACCTGCACCAACAATTGCCAATATTTTTTTATCAGGGTTGTTTTTTAGCAATAAAAATAATTTTTTTGCCATAAATTTATTTCTGTCTGCTAATAAAACTTTGTGAAACCCGGGGTATCTTTTTTCCAGTTGCAACATCATCTTATCAATTATTTCATTCGATGGCACTTTATTTAAATCAATAGATATCTTTTCTTGTTTTCTAAAAGGAGCGGACAATATATCCCACACAATTTTCATTTTTTCAGAAAATTTAACTTCTTTTCCTAGTTTTAAAGTTATAGAAACTTCTTGATCTATTAATGCCAACGCTAGCTTATTATTTTTAGCCAATCTCGCGCCCAGGAGCATTTCCTCTCCCGGAATTACACCGACCAGTTTTCCTATATGCTTTTGCACCAATTTACCTATTATTGCAAAAATAAACCCAGTTATACCTATACGAGATATATCTGTTATTGAGAGGGAACTTTTAGCATTATTTGATAAAGCATAAAACCTTTGTCTGTCTAATTCTATAGCGATTATGTCAGGGGAGAATTCTGCGAAAGCAGTTTTTATTTTATCTTGTGATTCTTTTGCAACGTGGCTTGTGCCTACAACTCTAAGTCTGATTATGTCCATAACTACACGAAAGAAGTCTTTAATTTTAAATTTATGTGTTAATATATCTTTATTTTAAACATTATTTGAATTTTTTTGTTTTAAAAGAGTCGAAATTTATAAATTTATACTCTTTAATTCTTAATAGAACACACTCTAAAAACAGTTTACTTGTAACTGTCTAACATATTAATTATTTTTTGTTCATATACACCACATAATTTTTCTGTGAAAATTATTCTAGGAGATAACTCTTTAGGCGTATCTAGTTTTTTAAGATAAGGTTTTAATTCATCTGCTAAATTAGATATTAAACTAATTATTTTTACATTATCACTAAGATCGAAAGAATTCTTGTTTTTTGATATATAATATATAGATTCAGAAGCTAAATCATCCATTATATTGTCTATTCTTTTAATAGGGTCCGTTAGGGACCAGTGATTTATTTTATTAAAAGGTTTGTTTAAATCAGTAGGTGAAATAAAATTTAGAAGTTTATCGTAGTTTTCATCAATAATTTTTTTAAGATTAGAAATATGATCCTTATTTAAATTTTCATCTTTGAAATATTTAGTTGATTCGAACATTCTTTCTTAAAAATTATGCTTTTATTTTTATGGATTTCCAAGCTAACTCGAATAACTGTTGAAGTGCTGATGCAAACAAAGGGGTGTTTACCCAAATTCCAACATCGTATGTAGGATGTACTTCGGCATCATTTGCTAGCATGAAAAGGACTGATTTGTTATCAGAGATGCAAAATCTTGCATTGATATTTATATTTCTTATTTCTGCTATTTGTTTTAGTTCTTTTATTTCAGGAGTTTCTTTTTTTATTGGTGCTCCAATCATTATCTTTATTCCTTTAGCTTTTGCTTTTTTTAAATTTTTTAGTAAAATGTCTGCTTTTCTTAGTAATCCTTCCTCGCTTGTTACTATTACAAGAGATTCTTCTGATTCTTTTATCATCATGTTTATGTGATCATAAAGTGAATCTCTTCCTTTTACAGCGCCGGAAAGATCTGTTGGGTCTACCATTTCAACCCCGTTTTGGTGAAGCTGTATTAAATCGTTTAATATTTCTGAATCTTTGATTGTATCTATTTGTTTTACGGTCCTTTCAGATTCTTCTCTTACATTTTTCTTGACTCTATCAAGAACTTCTTCGGGTGGTACTGCGATGTATTTTATTGGTTTTCCTATTTTCATTACGACAAAACCTTTTTTTTCTAAAGATTCTAAAACGTCATAACTTCTACTTCTTGGCACATTAGCTATGTCTGAGAGTTCTCCCGCAGTACTAACGCCTCTTGACAAAAGAGCAGTCCATATTTTTGCTTCATAGCTATTTATTCCGAAATCTTTAAGTTTGTTCAAAAAGTCTTGTTTTACTAGCATTTTATACATCACCTTTATTATTAATTTTGATAAAAAGAGAAATGCGTTATCATTTATAAATGTTTGCGTATGTTACCATTCAAAAGTGAATAAAATGGAAAGTTTTTTATAGTCTATCAGTTTAAGTGCCCTTTAAGGTGGTTCATATGCAACAAGAAGAACAACTTATGGAATTCCGATTCGAAGAAAATTTTGCAGAGAAATATTTGGGAACAATCATAGATTATGTACAAGAAAATATGCAGCATAAAGGGTATGAATGTGATATAAAAAACATTTTAGCAAAATTAGCTAAGATGCGAATAAGCCCAGAATTAGAAATTACAAAACACATACCGTCTGATGAAAATTCACTATACGACACATACAATTTAGACTTGAAAGATTTAAATGTCACAGAAGAAGTTGCTCAATTCGAAGAAAAACTAAAACCCCTAGAAATTATAATAAGCTTGCCTAACACTGAGCAAACACTTCAAACAAAATTTTACCAGATAAAAGAAAACGCGGTTATAGATAACAAAATATTTGAAGAAATCATGCAACTAAGCAGACTACTTTATCGTGCGGAATCTGCAAACAACCAAAAAGATGTTTTCTTTACAAACAAAGCATTGAATATTAAGTTCGAAGAGTATTTGATAAGTGGACAAACACTAAGAGAACAAGCAGCAGAATATGCAAACAAACAAAGTAATCAAAAAAGAACATAAAAAATTAATTTTCTTTTTTGCCGCCAGAAAGCTCTTTTTTAACTTCTTTTTCAGCTTCCGTTTCTTTAGTTTCTTCTTTTTTAGCTAGTTTCTTTGTTGATTCTGTCTTTTTTGAGGCTTTCTTCATCTCTTTAGTTTGTTTGGGTTGTTTTTCTTTCTTTATTTTCTGTTTTTTAGGTCTTTTAGTTGATTTTTTTGGACTTGTTTTTTTAACTTCAACATTTAACGTTTTAAACGCTTTAATAACTTCATCTGTTGAAGCATCTTTTTTAATATCAAGCAAAGTATCTACTGGTTCCAAATGTTTTACATTGCATTTTCTTCTTCTTGTTTGACCATCAATCAATACAAAAGAATCATCTATCTCATTTATTATGACGCATAATTGTCCTGCATCTCTTCCAGCTATTTTCATACAAACTCTTCCGACATTCATCATTTTCATCACCTTTTGACCCTTTAGAAATCTTCTGCGTCACCGCAAAAGCAGGTCTATAATTCTAAATTTCTTGCTTTATTTTTCATTAGCTTTCTTGTAGCTTCTGAAGACAACACACCACCATAAGGTCTTTCTGGTCTCTTGCTTGATTTAGGCATCTTCTTTAACTCAAAAGGAAGTGCTCTTGGAACTCCTTTGAGTTTTTGACCAGTTTCTGGACAAGTAGGTGCAGAAGGTTTCTTTCTTTGATAAGAGGTCTTTGTACCTGAAACAACTCTTACCTTAACTCTTCTAAACGTTCTTGATTTAGTTTTGTGTTGCATACATTTTGGGAAAGAATGTCTATTTATAAAGCTTATTGTGTGATGCTATAATTATCAATTTGTCCAGATTCATAAGAAGTTACATTTATCTATTAATAGCTATAGAAATTTTTAAGTATTAACTCTCTTTATTTTACTTTTTGCTTTTTTATGAGTTTTTTCTCTTTCTTTGATTTAACCGTATTTTTTGTGTTCTTATTTAGTTACTTTGTCAAAAGTCATCATTTTTTTATTGTGATTATATTATTTTACTACATTTTAGGATTCTTATTCGCAATAATTACGCACAATAATTAATCGCACATTATTTTTTAAAGAACAATTCTTTTTTTAAGAAAATTATGCGATTTTTAGTAGTTTTCTTAGACCTATACTCATAACTACAGATAGTAAAATGTAGCTCCATAACCAATCTAACCCGCCTATTATGGGGAGTCCTTGGAAAGGCTTTACTTTTTTGTTACTTATTTCAATTTTTTCTAATTGACCAGAATATGTTTGTGTTGGAGAAACATATTTTTTACTATTTGTTACTAATACTTCTTTTGTTTCCTTAAAGCTCTCGCCTTCTATTAAGAAGTTGTAGGTTCCCTCTTCCTCTGCATTTATAATCCATCTTAATTGTTTGCCATCAGGTTGAAAATCATTGTCTAATTTCATTTTTATTGCTTTGTCTGCTGTTAGTTTTGTTTCATTTAGTGTTCCCATGTAGTTTTCATCAAAAGTTGCCGTTATCGCGAAAGGAACTCCTGGTTGTATTGGTTCAAATGCGAGTGTTGAGGACATCCAACTTAATATTAAAAGCAAAGGTATGAATGTATAAAGCATTGGCTTAAAGCTTTGTTTCATTAAATCCATGTTTTTAGACATCATTTCTTGTTGTGTTTTTAACATTTTTTTCTGATCGTCTTTGTATAATTTCATCTCTTTTTGGAGTTTTTTAACGTCTGCTCTGTGTTGCTTTATTTTCTTTTGATCAGTTGTATATTTGTATGTAAGTGTAGAAATAAGAGTTACAATTAACGAAAGAATAACTATGAGTAACCAATAATCCATATTTAATATTGTTTCTAAAACCATTTTTTAACCCTTTGATTTCGTTTTAGAATGTTTAACCATTTATAAGGTTTTTGAGTGTTTATCCCTGGCTGTGATTTTATTCGACAACATTATAAATAATTCTTTCGATTGCTTGTTTATGGATGAAAAATTGAAATCTAATATCTGGAAATTTTTTCTTATCAAGTTATGTAACAGAAGGAATTATATTCCTATTCTCTCTATTTATTTTCTGACATTACCGGATTCAACTGCTCAGCAGATTGGTTTATATGTTGGTATTGGTTGGTTAGTTGGTTTCCTTGCAGAGATTCCTTCCGGTTATGTTGCTGATTTGTTTGGTCATAAAAAGACAATAATTCTGGGAAAAATATTCATGCTTACTTCGAGTTTGTTGTTTGTTTTGGGAAATTCTCTTATTTATTTTATCTTAGGATCGTCATTTATTGCATTGGGTTTTGCCTTTTCTTCAGGGACTTATAGTGCATTTTTGCATAATACTTTGATTGGTCTTAAAAGAGAGAAAGAGTACGGAGTTCTTCATGGGAAGATTGATGCTAATGTTTCGTTGGCTTCTGCTGTAATGATTCTTTCATTACCTTTTTTGACTGAGATTTCCATTGTGATGCCTATTATGGCTTATTTAATGCTTGATGTTTTAGGGTTGTTGCTTAGTTTCACATTGTTTACTCCTGTAATAAAATATTGTGTTGAAGATAAAAAAGGAGAAAATATTTTGTCTCAATTAAAAAAATTCAAAGGAACTGGTTTTTATCTAACTTCAATATTTTTCGGTTTGCTTGGTGGTTTATTGTTTGGTTTGACGCCCTACAAAGAGCCATTTGTTCAAAGCTTAGGAATGCCAGTTATTTTTATTGGGAGCATTATGGGTGTTTCGAGAATAATATGGTTTTTAGTAGGACATAATCTGAAGCTTTTGAAAAAAATCCCTATAAAAAGACTAATGTTGATTGAAATATTTGTTTTTCCTGGATTAATTATTTTTGCATCTCAAATCACTAATCCTTATTTTGTTGCGGCAATATTTGCTCTGCTTATGGGTTATTATTTTGGTAGGATGTCTTTAATAGAAGAGTATTATATTGATAATTTTCTTGTGAACAAGCGATTTAAGGCAACTATGCTTTCTATAAAGCAGCAGATCAGAAAACTTTTTGATACTATTATTATTTTTTCTGTCGGTTTTTTGATGGTTGAATCTTATAGCTTGGGTTTTTTTGTGACTGGAATTATTATTTTGATTTTGCTTATCATATTGTACGTTATTGTTAGAAAAGTAATGAAGTGAATTAGAAAGTTAGAACTTCGTGAAATGAAAATTTTTGTTAAGGGATCTTACTTTGTCTTCTTTTTTCTGAATCCTGACAGCTGCATTCCCAGATTTAAATTTTACTTGTGCTAAGCGAATTTTTGAGCGCGCACCCACAATGAGTAGTATATGCGTAACTATAAATTTAGAATTTCATGAATTTTTTCATCAATGGGTTCATGTCGTACATATGTTGTTTTGCGATATCTTCATATAGCTTGTATATTATCATTACTGTTAATAAGAGGCCTGTTCCTGTTCCTATTGCTCCTGTTAGGTCTGCTAGGGTTGCCAGTATTCCTATGCTTATTCCACCCATTACAGTCAAGGGAGTTATATATCTTTTGAGCATTCTTTCTAGCACTCTTTTGTCCCGCCTGAAACCAGGGATTTGTAATCCTGAATTTATCATTTGTTGTGCTTGGCTACTTGCGTCTAGGCCTGAGGTTTGAACCCAAAATATACTAAATACTGTAGCGCCTACCATATAGATTACCATGTATATTGCTGCTTGTCCTATGATTGTTAATGAGCCTGCACTAAAAAGTTGTCCGTCAAATGCTGCTTGGAGTATATTTGGGGCTTGTATCCAGTTAAATATTGGTTGTAGTGTAGGCCACATTTGGCTTAATAATTGAAAATTTGCTATAAGTGCGGATACTAAGATTATTGGTATTACATTTGCGTATAAGAAGTTTAGTGGCCATCTTATTCCGTGTCCTGCAACTCTTCCAAAACTTAAAGGAATCTCTACTTTCATTGCTTGAACATATACAACTATTAAGTATATTATCACAGTTGCCAATATTATTGTGAAGCTTGATAATATTACGTCTGTGCCTGTTTGTGTGAATAGTGCGGATAGTATTGCTATTATGTGTCCTGATGGTATGCTTGCTGCTTCGCTTGTTAGTGGGTTGAATAATTGTAAGAATATTTGTTGGCTTACTCCTGCTGCTATAAAGAGACTTATTCCTGATCCAAAGCCATATTTGCTTACTATTTCGTCCATGAATAGTATGAATAATCCCCCAATAATTATTTGTAGAATTACTATTTCTGTCATGCCTGGTTGTGCTCCAAGGGCTCCTGTTATTACAAATATTATGGATTCTAGAATTATGAAAAACACGCTTAGTAGTTTTTGAAGTCCTTGAAATCTTCTTTTTCCTTGTTCCGAGCTTAAGTCAAATTTTACTAGTCCTGAGCCGTTTAATAATTGAAGTACTATGCTTGCAGTAACTATCGGGCCTATTCCTAGGCTTACTAGTGATCCGAAGCTCGCTCCTAGTATTGTTGATAAGAATTCGAATTGTGCTAGTGTATTTTGTCCTAGACCATATACGGGTACTAGGCCTAATGCGAAGAACAGGACCAGGATTATGGCGGTCCATCTAACTTTTTCTGAGAATGCTAATTTTTTTTGTGTTGGTGGTTTGACTTCGGGGAGTGCCGCTATTAAGTTGTCTAAGAAAGACATTTTTTCTTACCGTTCCTTTTTTTTAAGCGTTTGGAAGATTTATTTTTCCGCCTGCTTCTTCTATTTTTTTTATTGCTATTTTTGATGCTTCTAAAACTGTTATTTCGTATTTTGTTTTTGTTTTTCCAGCACCGAGTAATTTTGTGTATTTTAGAGCTGTTAAGTCTAGTTTTATTGTGTCTCCTGTTTTTGTTGCTTGCCCGTTATTTAATAATTTGTCTTTTTGAAGTTCTAGGTCTGATATGTTGATTGTGGTTGTTGTTTTTTGGTTTATTGGATGAAAGCCGTATTTTCCGAAGTATTTGGTGTCTTTCCAGTACATTGTTTTTTTTGCGTCTCCTTTTTTTCCGGATCCTGCTTTTCCTCTGCCTCCTCTGTGTCCAGCGCCTCTTCTTTTTTTCTTTTCGCCGCCACCGTGAGTCCAGCTTCCTCTTGCTCTGCTTAGTTTGCTTCTTTTATTGTGAACCATTTTTTACTATCCTCTTAATTCGTAGTTAAAATCTATTGTTTTTGTTGGGCTTGATGAATATTGATATTTATGTTCGTTTGACATTTTTAATTTTTTATAGCATTTTTTTGATTAGTTCGTTGATTTTTTCTTTTCTGTATCCTAGTACTCCACCTTTTGTGAATGGTGTTTTTATTCCTTTTCTTTCAAATCCTCCTCTTGGAGGGTGTAGTGCGTAGTATTTTTTGTTTGTTTTTCTTTTTTCGTTTAGGAGTTTTTTAGTTTCTTGGTTTATTTCTCCGTATGTTATGTAGTCTTTTGTTTTTTTTAGCATTCCTTCTGTTTGTTTAGTTTTTGGTATTATTGTTAGTTGGTTTTGATTTTGTAGGTTTAGCATTTTTAGGGTGTCTTTAACTTCGTATGTTACGTTTATTAGACCTCTAACTAGCAATACTGCGTATTCTTCTCCTGTTTGGGTATTGTTTTTTGAACTTTGTTTTTGTGTGTTTTGAACCTTTTCCGTTTTTTCTGGGTTCTGTTTGTTTTTTTCTTCACTCATTTTGTTCTAGCCTCAGTCTTCCTTCTTGTATGCTTAATGTTTCTGTGTCTTGGGGTCTTGTTTTTGTTTTGATTAGTTGTTTTAGTGATTTTTCGCATGCTTTGATGAGGTTTATTTTGTTTTTTGTTTGCCCTTGACTTTTTGCCCAAATGTCTTTTATGCCTGCAAGTGCTAGTATTTTTGCACATTCTTTTTCTACGCATAAGCCTTTTCCTTTGGGTGCTGGCATTAGTTTTATTTGTACGGAGCCTACTTTTCCTTGTACTGCGTATGGTATGCTTGTTGGTTCTTTGCTGTTTGAGGCCCAGCTACCTGATCCTCTGCTGATTTTGAATATGTTTAGTTTTGCGTTTTTTATTGCTTTTTCTCGTGCGGGAACTGTTTCTTTGCTTTTTCCTAGTCCTAGGCCTATATATCCGTTTTTGTTTCCTACTACTGCCATTGTTGTGAATTTTGGTTTGTTTCCTTCTCTTGTTTTCTTTTGTGTTTGTCTAAATATTCTTCTTTGGCCGCCGCCAAATTTTCCTTTAGCTTGTCCTATTAGTAGTAATTCTGATTCTAATTCTGGTAGTAGTGAGTCTACTATTTCTGGTTCTAAAATTGTTCTTCCAGAATCTATTATTTGGTCTATGTTTGTGATTTCTCCAGATTTTACTTTTTTGCCTAGTTCCGTTTTGGGAGTCCAGTTTTCTACAATATTTGTTTCTATTTTTTCTACTTTAGGCGATTCTTCGTCTATTGGTTCTAGTACTTCTGGTTGTTCTTCTAAATCTTCATTTTTTTTTGTTATTTTCTTTTTAGGCATGCTTGATCACTCGGATTTTTTTTAGTTTAGTATTTGTTTTTTTGTTTTTTCGAAGTCTTCTTGTATTGATTTTGCTTTTTCATTATGTTGTGCTATGTGTTTTCCTGTTATTCGATCTTCTGAGGGGAATATTTCTTTTGAGGCTGGTATTTTTAGTCCGCCGTCTATTGCTCCTTTCAGCGCGGAGTATATTCTGTTTCCTTTTTTTGGTGTTTGAAGCCCTAGGTCAAGTATTGCTTCTG
This sequence comes from Candidatus Woesearchaeota archaeon, assembly GCA_021735165.1. NCBI lineage: Archaea > Nanobdellati > Candidatus Woesearchaeota > Candidatus Woesearchaeota archaeon. Next base: position 12,519 of record JAIPHP010000006.1, on the reverse strand, counting down.
TTATTTGGTGTTTTTGTGCTTCTTTTGCTAGTATTAGTCCTGTTAAGTATGCTGCAGGTAATGTTTTTGTGTCATGTTTCCAACCTGTTTTTTTGAGGTCTGCACTTCCTGTTGTTAGTAGTATTTTATCTCCATCTGGATTATATGTTGCTATTTGCATTATTATTTGTGTGTTTGTTCTTCTAACGATTAGTCTTTTTTGTCTTCCTTTAAGTAGTTCTAATCTTCTTTTGTAGTTTGTTTTTCCGTTTCTTTTCCTTCTGTACTGTACTGTGTATGTTGTTTTTGATGCCATGATTATTCACTTTTTGTATTTTTTTTGTTTGTTGATTGTTGTTTTTTTGGTTTGGATTTGGATTGTTGGAATAAATTGTGGTCTTCTAAGTATAGTTTAATGTGTCTTTTGTTTCTGAAGTATCCGCCTTTTGACTTTTTGTATATTTCTCTGTATGTTTCTTGTGTTATGTTTTCGTTATCTTTTAGTTGTTTTATTAGTTGTCTTTGCGATCTTATTTTGTTCATCCATTCTTCTTTTTTTGGTAGTCTTGCAGTTCTTTTTCCTTTTTTGCTTCCAGGACCTTTTTGTTTTCCTTTGCTTTTTTGTTTTTTTATTTTGTTTGCTCTGCTTCGACTTATTCCTTTTTCGTTTTGTTTTGTGATTGCTTTTTCATCTATTAATTGTCTTATATCTGTTTTGGTTATTGCTTCTTTTATGTCTGCTAGTCTGTCTGCTGCGAATTTTATCCTTTTAGAGGATGCTTTCATTAATCGTGATGCTAGTCTTTTTTGGATTTTCATTTTATTTTCACTTTGCTTTTGTTAGTATTTTATCTTGTTCTTCTTTTTGTTGCTTTTTTTTGTCTTCTTCTGTTTTGTTTTCTGTGGTTTGAGTTTTTGATTCTGTATTTTTCTTGTTCTCTTTGTCTTGTTTTTGCTTTTCTTTTAGTTTTTGTTCTCTTTGTTTTGCGGTTTCTTGTTTCTGTTTCTGTTTCTGTTTTGTGTTTTCTTCGTATTTTTTTAGGTTTAAGTTTTGTATTGTGATGTTTAGTTTTTTTGCTTCTTCAATTATTTGTGTTTTGTTTTTTCTTCCTAAGTTGGGTATTGTTATTGTTTGAGTTTTAGGATTTATTGTTTTTAACTCTTCTATTTTATTTACGCTTACTATTAGTAGTCCTTGTTTGTTTGTGTTTTTTTTGGTTTTTTCTGTTCCATACCCTGGTTTGACTGTTGCTGCGTGTCCTTTGACGTGCAGTCTTTTTTTATTTTGGAGTCCTTTTGGTTTTCTCCATTTCATACCTACTTTTGTTTTTTTGTGAGTGTCTTTTCTTAGGAATTTTTTTGGTTTCATTTTCTCATCCTTGTAATTATGCTATTTTTTTTCCGTCTTTTTCGGTTATGTATATTCCGTCTTGAAATATTCTTTTATCAAATCCGGGTCTTTTTGTTAGTTTTTCTATACTTGCGGCTGTTTGTCCTACTAGTTCTTTGTTTATTCCGTCTACTTCTATTGTGTCTCCCTTTATGTTGACTTTAGCGCCTTCTTTTATTTTGATTGTTCTAGGTACTTTTTCTCCTATGAAATTTTTAATTTCGAATATGTTTCCTTTTAGTGCTACGTTCATTGGAAAGTGTCCTGAGCATATTTTTAGTTTGTAGTTGTATCCTTCTTTTACTCCTTTGATCATATTTTTTATGTGTGCTCTTGTTGTGTGTAGTTGTGCTTTTTGTTTTTTTCCTGATTTTTGGTAGCTTAGAGTGATTGTTTTGTTTTCTATTTTTATGTTCATGTGTATGTCTGCTAGTTTTCTTTGGTTTTCTCCTTTTGGTCCTGTTACTTTTAGGATTTTTCCTGTCATGGTTATTTGACAGTCTTCAGGCATTTCAATTGTTACTTCTTGCTTGTTTTCTTTCATTTTAATCTTTTATTTTTAGTATGCATAACTTATTAGTTTGCCGCCTACACCTTTTTCTTTTGCTTGTTTGTGAGTCATTAGACCTTGGCTTGTTGATATTATTAATATTCCAAAATCTTTTGCGGGTAGGAATCTTTTTTCGTATTTTTCAAATTCGTCGTATTTTGTTTTAAATCTTGGTTTTATTACTCCGCATTTGTTTATTGAGCCAAGAAGATTTATTTTTAGTATGTTTCCTTTGCCATCTTCTATTTCTTCATGACTTCCTATTAAGTGTTCTTCTTGCATTATTTTTAATACATTTCTGATTAGTTTTGAGTTGTTTTTAGTGGTCATTTCTTTTTTGCCTAGTTTTTCGTAGTTATATATGTGACTTAGTACATTTGCTAGTGGATCGTTTAGTGTCATTTTTTTAGCCTCATGAATATTTTTTAAATCCTAATTTTGTTGCGAATTGCCGGAATGTTTTTCTGCAAAGGTTGATTCCGTATTTGTGTATTACTCCTCTTGTTGCGCCGGTCATTCTGCATCTTTTTTTGTATTTTCCTTGATCTCTTTCTTTTGGTATACTATATTTTTTGTATTTAGCGTATTTTCCTGGTTTTTTTTGTATTTGTTTTAATACTTTAGTGTGATCTGCTTGAGTCATTCTTCGTCACCTGTTTTTGTTTTGAATGTTTCTTTCATGAATTGTATTGCTTCTTCTTTGTGTATTCTGTGTTTTTGAGGTATTTTTTTGTTTTGCAGTTTTCTGTTTTTTATTCTATATCCTGGTCTTTTTAGGGTTATTGTGGCTTGTAAGCCCATCATTCCTATTTCTGTGTCATATTTTGCGCCTTCTATATCTATGTATTCTGGTATTCCAAAGCTTATGTTTCCGTTTTTGTCAAAACTGGATTCTTTTAGTGTGTTGTCTTTGGCGCTTAGTAATCTAGGTATTATTTTTTGTGCATCTTCGTTTCTAAGTGTTAGTTTTGTTCCTATTGCAAGCCCTACTCTTAGTCCCCATCCTTGTATTCTTTTTTGTGTTATTGTTTTTATTGGGTCTATTCCTGTTAGGTTTTTGATTAATTTCTGTCCTTTTTCTAAGATTTTTTGGTCTTTCCCTGCACCTATGTTTAAGGTGACCTTCTCTATCCTTATTTGCCTCATCGGGTTTTTTTCTGTCATTTTTATGCTTCGATTGTTAGTTCTGGTTTTTTATTTCCTATCATGATTATGTATGATTTTTTTGTTTGTATTGTTTCGTCTTTGGTTTTTATTTTTATGTGTTGGTCGGTTATTTCTTCTATTGTGCCTGTTTTTCCTGCGTGTTTTCCTGTGTAGATTAAGGCTAGATTTCCTTTTTCTCTTTTTATGCAGGATTCAATTTTTTTTTCTGGTAGTTTTATTATTAGTGTGTCTCCTGTTTTGTATTCGTTTATTTTTTCTGTATTGTCTAAGATGTTCATTCCACTTAGTGTGTTTATTTGTGTTTTTCCATTTTTGTTTGTGGTTTTGTTTTTTATTATTGCAAATGTTTTTTTGGTTTCGTCGCCTTGTATTTCTTTTGCAGATAGTTTTCCTTTTTTGTCTATGATTATTCTATAAGTTTTATTTGTGTTTGGTATTGTTATTAGGTCTAAGAATCCTACTTGTTGTTTGTGGTTTCTTTTTCTCTTTCCGTTTATTTGTACTTCTTGTTTTGTTAGTAAGTATTTTGTTTCTTTTGTTGTTGCGGTTGTGTTGGTCATTTCTTTTAGGAATGTGTTTAGTGATATTCCCATTTCTTGTGTATGACCCGCAGCCTTTGGTCTAGTTATGAATGTTGTGTTTTTTCTTAGTATTCTCCATGTTTTTGGCATGGTTAGTCTTTTCATGTGATTTTTGACCATTTTATTTTCCCTCTGTAACAGTTTGTTTTGTGCTTGTTGTGCTTGTTTTCTCGTTTTTTTGGGTTTTTGATTTTGAGTTTTGTGTGTTTTGAAGTAGTTTTTGTTTTCGTCTTTTGTCGTCGAGGTTTAGTTCTGTTATTTGTAGGTTGTTTGCCCTGTGTGGAACTCTTGTTTTTGAGCCATCTTTTTTTGTTATTTCTATTTTGGTTAAGTAGATTTTTCCTGTTTTTAGGTTTAGTTCCTCTACTTTTGTTTCTTGGCCTTTAAATTTTCCTCTTAGTATTTTGACTTTGTCTCCTTTTCTTACAGTTGTGTTTCTTGTTCCATATTTTTGTCTTAGTTCTTTACTTAGGTTTGTTGATTGTAGTTTTTGTTTTATGTGTAGTGGAGCGTTATGTAGGTATTTTCTTTGTTTTCTTGTTTGTTTGCTGTGTTTCCACGTTGTTGAAAATTTTGTTTTCATTTTTTTATTCTCCTTATATGATTATGTTTGCTATTTTTGCGATTCCTGGCCATCTCTCGCATGCTTCTTTTGCTATTGGGCCTTTGAATATTGTTCCTTTTGGATTGCCTTTGATGTCTTTTACTACGACTGCAGCGTTATCTTCGAATTTTATTCTTGTTCCGTCTAGTCTTCTGTATTCTTTTTTTTGTCTTACTATTACAGCTAAGACTGCTGTTTTTCTTATGTCTGGTTTTCCTTTTATTACTGATGCTTGTACTAGGTCTCCCACTCTTGCTTCAGGCATTCTTCCTTTGATGGTTTTTCTTCCTTTTACAGCGAAAACCTTTAGGACTTTCGCGCCACTGTTATCGCAGGTTCCTAATACAGCTCCGTGAGGGAGCGCTTTTGATATCGTTGCTTTTACACTTTTCATTTTTTATCAGTTTTCTTCTTCGTTTTGTATTATTTTTAGTACTATGAAATTTTTTGTTTTGGATATAGGTCTTGTTTCTGCTATTATTACTTTGTCTCCTGTTTTTGCGTTTATGTTTTCGGGGTTGTGAGCTTTTACTTTGGTTTTTCTTTTTTCGTATCTTTCATATTTTGGGTCGTATTTTCTTCTTTCCCATTCTACTGTGACTGTTTTGCTCATTTTATCGCTTACTACTGTGCCTGTGAATTTTCTTCCTCTGATGCTTAGTGGTTTTTCGTTCATTTTTTTCATCCCTTGAGACCTTGTGAGGTATCAAAATTTATTTTTTTATGTTTTGATTTTGATTCTTTCTTCTGGTTTTTTTGTTATTTTGTTTCCGTTTATTGTTTTTTCATTGATTTTGAATTCTTTGTTTTGTTTTAGTATTGTTATGATTTTGTTTTCTTTGTTTTTTGTGATTAGTTGTATTGTGAATGTGTTTTTTGTTTCGTTTATTATTTTTCCTATCTTTCCTTGATGTTGTTTATCGTTTGATTTTGTTATTTCTATTTTTTTTCCGATGTATTCTTGTTGGTGTTTGTTCATTGTTTTTATTTTTCTATTTGATCTGGTGCAAATCCGAGGGTAACCAGTTCTTTTCTTATGTCTTTCATGTGGTCGCCTTGAAGTTCTATGTGCCCTTCTTTGGCAGTTCCTCCGCATGCGAATTTGTTTTTTAGTTTTTTTGTGATTTCTTTTATGTTGACTTCGTGTTTGTTTATTCCTTCAACCACAGTGTATTTTTTTCCGAATTTTTTCTTGATAATTTTTATTGTGATTTTTTGACTTTCTTTTGTGATGTTATCCCAAGCGCCTAGTTCTTTGGGCAAGCCTGTTATTGGATCGATTTCTGGCATTTACTTATTTTTCCTCCTTGGATTTTGTTTTGGTTTCTTGCAATTTTTGTTTTAGTTCTTGTTCGTGCTGTATTGTTTTGAGTCTTGCAATTATTTTTTTTATCTGTTTTATTCTTCCTGGGTTTTTTGGTGGAGTTCCTGTTGCTGCTTGTCCTTGTAGTTGTATTAACTCTGATTTCAGCTCTTTTAGTTTTTTTGGGAACTCTTCAGGTTTTTGTGATCTTATTTCTTTTGATTTCATTTTTATTCTTCTGTGTTTTTGTGATTTTCTTTCTCTGATTTTGGAACCTTATTTTCTTCTGTTGTTTTGGTTGTTTTTTTCTTTGTTGCTTTCTTTTTGGTTGTTTTTTGTTTTGTTTCTTTTTTTTCTTTTTCTTTCTCTGTTGTTTTAGTTTCTTCTGTTTTCACTTCTTCTATGATTGTTTGTGGTTCATCTAATAGTTCTATTTTATCGGGTAGTTTGGTGGTTCCTGGCATGATTGTGACTTGTATTCCTACGATTCCTGATTTTAGTCTTGCTATTTGTTGAGCATTATTTACGCCTGATATGCTTATGTCTCCACATTTTTTTAAGTATCCTTGGTAGAATCGCCATGTTTTTGCTCTGCTGCTCGGGATTTTTCCGCTTATTAGTATTTCTACACCTAGTGCTCCTGAGGACATTACTGTGCTCATTGCTTTGTGTCCTACGCCTTTGAATCTTGCAGGTCCGTATTTTTCTAGTGAGTTCGCAATCATTTCTGCAGTTATTGAAGCGTCTGCTCTTGGATCTAGTAGTTCTTCTATTTCTATTTGCGGGTTTTCTAATTTGAATATTAGTTTTAGTTCTTTTGTTAATCTTGTGATGTTTGAGCCTCCTTTTCCAACTACTAGGCCAGGTCTTGAAGCTGTCACTACTATTTTTTCTCCGAGTGGTGTTCTTTGTAGTTTTACATCGCTTAATCCTACTCTACTTAATTCGTTGAATAAGTATTTTTTTATTTCAAATTCTTTGATGTTTTGAGCTACAAATTTTCTTTCGATCATTTTTTATCCTCTGTGTTTTTTTCAGTGATTTTTGGTTCTGTATTTGGAGTGTTGTTTGGTTCTGTGTTTTTCTTGAGTTCTTTATCTTGTTTTAATTCTTCAGTTTTTTTTTCATTTGGGCTTTCTTTTGATTCGGACAGATTTTCTTTTTTGTTATCGGAAGTTTGTGTTGATGAATTTTGTTTTTGTTCTGATATTTTTGTTTTGTTCTCAGTTTTGGAAGTTGAACTCGAAGCTGATTTTGGAGTTTTGTTTTCTACTGTGCTAGTTTTTTGTGCTGGCTTTGCTTTTTTGTTTGCTTTTTTATTATCTTGTTTTGTTTCTTCTTGTTCTTCAACAACTAGTTCTAAATGTGTTCTTTTGTATTTTCTTCTTCGTTGTCTTCCATAGTGGAATTGATTGCTTGCTTTGTTTGCTAATAAATGTATTATTTTTAGATTTGTTGAAAGTCCCTTTGCTTGAGCATTTGCTTCTACTGATTTTATTAAATCTAGGAATTCTTCTGTTGCCTTTTGAGGAAATCTTCCAGTACCTATTCCTGAGCCTGCTCTGTGTCCTAAGCCATTTGTGAATCTTGTGAACGGTATTGCTGTTTTTTTCTCTAGTACTCTGTTAAGTATTGTTTTTGCTTTTTCTGTTGTTTTTCCTTTTAGGAATTTTGCCATCTCTATTGAAGTTTTTGTGCTTATTGATGCATCTTTAACTAGTGCTCTAGCCATATTTTCTTTCAATTCCTTATATGCGTATTTGTTGTCCATTTTTATCTTACTGATACGTTTCCTGATGATTTTGTTGCGCCTACACCTGGTGAACTGTGTCCTACTTTTTTCCTTGATAATGCTAATTCTCCCAGATAGTGTCCTATCATTTCTTGTTGTATTATTATTGCTTGAAATTCTTTTCCTGTGTGTATTTGAATTGTTTTTCCTACCATTTCAGGCAATATTATCATATTTCTTAAGTGTGTTTTTATTGTGCTTTTTTTGTTTAATTTTATGAGTAAAGCTTTTTCTTCATCAGAGAGTCCTCTTTTTAGTTTTCTTCGTTGTCTTGATGGAAGTAATTCTGCAACTTCTTTCTGGGATAATTCTTGAAGTTCTTCAAGGGTTTTTCCTTTGTATGTGAATTGTTTTTTTGCCATTTTATTTTAACCTTATTTCCTTCTTCCAGTTCTTTTTGCTGCAATCATACCAACTTTTCTTCCTGGAGGTGCATTTCTTGATGTTGGTTTTGCTTTTGATTTTCTTAAGCTTCTTTTATTTCCGAATGGATGTGCTACTGCATTCATTGCTGAACCCGACACTATTGGATAATATTGATTCTTTGATTTTGCTATGTGATGTTTTTTGCCTGCTTTCATCAGTGGCTTTTCTGTTCTTCCCGCTCCTGCAGCCACTCCAATCATTGCTCTGCATTCTGGATGGAAAAGTTTTTGTTTTTTTGAAGGCAATATTAATGTTATTGCTTTTGGAGTTTTACTTACTATTTTCGCGCTTGCTCCTGAACTTCGTACGAATTTTCCTCCGTCACCAGGTCTTCCTTCTATGCAAAAAACACTTGTTCCTTCAGGTATGTCTTTTAGTGTTAGTATGTTTCCTGCTTTTATATCTCCGTTGTTTATTGTGAATTGGTCTCCTAAGCACACGCCTTCTGGAGCGATTAATAAGGATTTTGATCCGTCGTCATATTTTGCTTCAATTAGTGGTGCTGAGTGTCCCGGACATCTAACTAAATTGTTTACGGTATATGTGTTTTTTTTCAGCATTTTTATTTCGCCTTTAAATCTGAAGACTGGTTTTCTGAATCTTCCTGATCCTTTTCCTCTTCTTTGCTGAATTAAGTTTTTTCCCATTTATTTACACCTTACATTAATCCTAATTTTGTTGCTATGTCAATTGCTGGTGTTTCCATTGAAAATTTGACATATGCTTTTTTTCTTCCTTTTGTATCCATTAATGTTTTTACATCTGTTATTTTAACATCAAATTCTTCTTCTATTGATTGTTTTATTTGCTGTTTGTTTGCTGTTCTGGTCACAACGAATATTAACTTATTTTCTGATTCCATTAGTTTAATACTTTTTTCTGTTGCTAATGGATATTCTATTACGTTGTCTTTACTCATTCTTGTGCCTCATTGTCCTTTTTTGTTTGAGTTTTTGAAGATAATGTTTTTTTGTTTTCTTTATTGTCTTTAGGTTCCTTGATTTTCTTAGGTTCTTTGACTTCTTTGGTTTTCTTATTTTCCTTTTTTGGTTTTGATGGTTTTAGTGATTTTGGTTTTATTTCTTTTTTTTTCTTGACTTTTGTTTCTGCTGTTTCTTCTGATTTGTATTCTTTTGTAAATAGTTTTTTTTCAGATAATGCTTTTATTGCGGATTCTGTGAATAGAGTCACTCTGCCAGGCGCTGCACCTGGAGCAAGGTTTTCTGTATTTAGTTTATTTAATAATATTACATCTATTCCCGGAATGTTTGTTGCGCCTTTAATCAAATCGCATTGTGTATCAGTCACGATTAGAACGCCTACTTTTTTCTTATGTCTTCTTCCTCTAAGAGTTCCTTTTCCAGCTCTAACTTTTGAAATTTCAGATCTTATAAGTTCATCTTTGAATCCTAAATTTATTAGTTCTTCTTTCACAATTTTTGTTTTTGATAATGATTTGAATTCATCTGAGATTGCAAACGGATAGTCTGAAGGGATCTTATGTCCTCTTGTTTTTACAAGTTCCGGAATTATTGTTGCTGACAATGCAGATCTTATTGCTTTTCTGTTTTCTATTTTGTTTACTTTTTGATCCCATATTTTATCAGCTTTTGGAGGATGAGCTCTTCTTCCTCCAACGGTTTGAGGTGCAAATGCGCCAGTATAATTGAATCTTGTTCCTGATCTACTCATTACTTTTCTCGGAGTTCTTGATTGTCCTATACCATATGTTCCCCTGTATTTTCTTCTTCTTTTGCTTAATTGCGCAGAAACATTTTTCCCTGATTCTGGATCTGCACCATATGCTTGTCTTCTATTTGCTTGGATTGCTAATACGGCTCGTTTTATTAGATCTTCTCTTACTGGCTCTTTGAATTGATTTGGAAGAGCAAGTTCGCCTTTAATTGTATTTTTTAATCCTTTAATTTTGATATTCATGTTTATCTTCCTTGAATGCTAGCTGTACTTATTTTTTTTATGCCTTGAACATTAAATTCTGGCTTTTTGTTATTTAGTCTGATTGGTTCTGTCAAGGTTATCAGTCTTTTTTTAGGACCTGGTATTGAACCTTGAACAAGAACATAACTCGTATTTAACAAACCATAGTTCACAATGCCTCCTTGAGGATTTACTTCTTCTGGTTTGTCTGAAATTTTTAGAATGAAATTGTTAAATTGTGTTCTTTGATGATACCCCATTTGACCTGCATGAGGAACCCTATACATAACGTGAGCTTGTCCAGACCAGCCTCCTAAGGAACCTACAGATCTTACTCCTTTTTCAGACTTGTGGCTCTTTAGTCCAATACCGAATCTTTTAACAGGTCCCTGATATCCTTTTCCTGTAGTTATAGAATGTGAATCAACAAATTGACCCTCTTTAAAAACATCTTGAATAGAAACTGGCTTATCCACGTGGTCTTTTATCCACGCAATCTTTTCTTTGATAGAACCACTTAAATTAACCTCAAATATTTCTGGTGTTTTTTTAAGTTTAGCAATTTTTGGTTGAGTATATATTTGGATAGAAACATCAACTAAATTTTCAGTATCTATATTATCTAATTCTTCTGTTGTGGCAAATGTTTTTTTTGGAACGTTAGTTTTTCTATTAAGTTCCTTTTCTGATTTGAAATTTAATTGATTTACAACGACAAGTTCTTCATCATCATTTTTTCCATATAATCTGATACTTGCAATTTTTATTGGAGGACATTCCAAAATTGTTACCGGAACTTGAGAAACAGTTTTTGAAGTTCTTTTATTTTTATCTGAACCTTCAGCCATGACGTGAGTCATACCTGCTTTGTATGCAGGAAATGCAAGAAGTTTTGTTTCTTTTAATATAGGAACCGATCTGACTCTTGCATATTGCCTTTTAGATCTGACTCTGGGCCAAACACCCATGCTTCCGGACCTTGGTTTTTGTGGTTTTCCCATTTTTTAACTCTGAACATATTTTTTAGTGTATTTTTTGATTTTGAACGAAAGTATCAACTTACAAGATTTACTTAGTGTTACAAATTCATTCAAAATACAAATCATAAATCCGATTTGAAATTGCTTGAATCATTTGTGTTTTGTAAACACTCATCTTGTTTTAATGATGATTTTTTGATGATGTTTTAGTCACCTATTATTGGAATTAATCTTTAGAAGCAAAAAGCTTCGAAAAATCCCTTTTCAGGCGATGTTAAGTTGCAAGACGTATTAAGTCTTATTTACAACGTTTTTTGGGAATTGATGAGCCTTTAAAAAGGTTTGTATTGACATTAAACAAAATTCTTTCGATTTACAAGACCAAAAAAAGACCAAAAAAACAACATTTAAATATTGAATATTTAAATAAAATAAATGAAAGTACTTATTAAGACCTTATTTAAGTACTCTAAATTCATAAATCTAAAAAAAAGAAAATAGAAAAAAACATGACAAAACAAAAACAAATCAAAATAACAGTATCTGAAAAGGCAGATAAACTAATAGAAAAAAGAGCAAAAAAACTAGGAATGAACAAGGCTTCTTACTGTTATAATCTAATTTTCGAAAAAATCAGAAAAGAACTAGAAAATGAGGAAGATAAATGACTAATCAACATAAAACAAGCAAAAAAAACAAACAGCACAATGCAAAAATTAAACCTTAAAAAATGAAAAATAAATTAAGAAAATACAAATACCTTGAAAAAAATAAAAAAATAGAACTCGCACTACTAGGATTAACATTCTTAATACTGTTTGCAACAGCGATAATACTGCCTGAAGCACTCACAGGAAAAACAATATACTTTGAAAATATAAACGGAATACTAGAACTAAACCGAACAATAAACCAAACAGACAACATACCTCTGAGCATAGAAAATGTGACAAGCATCACAATAAAAGGCAAAATAAACAACAAAACAAAAGCAACAATAATAGCAGAATTTGAAATAGGAAACCACACAATATACACAACACAATACAAAGAAAAACAAAAACTCACAGCATTTGCAACAAAAACAAACACAGACAAAACAATAAAACTGGAATTACCATCAGAAACGAAAATGACAGAAAACCAAACAACAAACCAAACAGACAACAACACAAACACGACAATAAACGAAACAGGCACAAAAGAACAAGAAGAAACCACACTAACAACAAACCAAACAGACAACAACACAAGCACGACATTCCTGATAGAATCCGCAGAAAACAACAATCAAAGTTCTGAACTTAACACAACATTCGAAATAACAGAACCAATACCAAATCAAAATCTCAAAAAAATACACATAATAATAGAAGAAGGAGAAATATACCTAGAAACTATAACAATACAGTTCCAAAAAGACATAATAAAACAAACAAAAAAATTCGAAAATACAGAAATACAAAAAGGACAAAACAAAACATACAACCTAACAGAGTACTTCCAAGGAGACAAACTGTTCTATGATTTCACAAGCTCAAAAAATTACGACTACGCAATAAACCAAGAAATTCTAACAATAATAGCAAAAAAAGAAAGCACAACAACAGCAAGAGTGTATGCAAGTAACGAAGACACAACAATAAACGCCAACGAATTCAATGTGACGGTAATTGAAGCTTCCGAAAAGAAAGATAATAAAACGCAAAAACCAGACAACAAAACCCAACCAATAACTCCAACAACACCAACAACACCAAACACTGAAAAAATACCACAAAAAATACTACAAAAACTCCAAGAAAAAGG
>JAIPHP010000005.1 GCA_021735165.1 Candidatus Woesearchaeota archaeon | reverse complement strand
TACTCACGCCAGCAATTTTACGAACTTGATAAGTAGTTTCACCCTCGTTTTTTCGCCTAATTGTTTCCATGAGTTTCCCTCTTGTGAGTTTCATACATTGATTTAACTCACCGTAGGGAAATAGTTTTGGGATAACACAAGAGCCTCCAAAATCACTACCTTTATAAATAGATAATAATTCCAAGATACTACTATGAGTAAAAAAGCATCAGGAATAAATTCAGCATCAAAACTTCAAAAAAGAAGAGCAACAAGCAGAAAACAATATAAATGGTATGCTAAGAAAGTTCTAGGTCTAAAAGATAAATCAGATCCTCTAACAGGATCAAGCCAAGCATCAGGAATAGTGCTGGAAAAAGTACAAAGAGAAGCAAAACAACCAAATTCAGCAATGAGAAAATGTGTAAGAGTACAACTAGTAAAAAACGGTAAACAAGTAACTGCTTTTCTGCCTGGCGATGGAGCACAAAAATTAGTAGATGAACACGACGAAGTAGTAATAGAATGCATGGGAGGCTCAATGGGCAGAAGTAAAGGAGACATCCCAGGAGTAAGATGGCAAGTAATAAAAGTAAATGACCAATCCCTCAATGCATTACTAAGAGGAAAAATAGATAAAGCAAGAAAATAAATAGTCACATCTTGCAAAAAACACTTTTTCTATTCACAAACTGACATATTATGAAGCCTAGCTTTTGAATATGTCTATGTGTAAAAAATATAGGAGGCTAAAAAAAATGTCAGACTTTAACGGCGGAAGAAGAAATTTTGGAAACAAAAGACCTAGTGGAAATAGAGGCGGACCAAAAAGATTTAATGATGGTCCAAGAAGATTTAATGATGGTCCAAGAGAAATGCATAAAGCAACATGTGCTGATTGTGGAAACGAATGTGATGTACCATTCAAACCAACAGAAGGAAAACCAGTATATTGCAGAGATTGTTTTCAAAAACATAGAAAATTTTAAAGAATTTTCTCAATTTCAACATAACTGGATCAACAAAAGCAACAAACTTTTCACAAACAAACTCTTTTATTTTTTATTTATAAAATTAATAAAACTCCTTTAACAAGATTGAAATCGGAAAAATTACGACAATTTATCGCAAAAGTTTATATATCTTTAAGACATAGTATATATATGCACTTTTTAGGTTTAATAGGAGAATATGTATTAATACAAAACCATGAAAATAAATTTTTATTTCTTGAATGGGCAAGTTATACTAAGTTCAAAAATAAACTTCATTTGCCTGGTGGAAGAAGTGATTTTGAAGATGAAGCAGGCGCTAGTTTGCTAAGAGAATTAAAAGAAGAAATTTCACTAAACAAAAACGATTTACAGGAAATAAAACCATTTTTCTTAAAAAAAACATTTAATGAATATCCTCGATACTCTGTGATATTTAGCGCGAAAATAAAAAAAGAAGCAGAAAAGAAAGTAAAAATTGGAGAACTAGAACATTTTTCAAAGATACATTGGCTGACAAAAGAAGAAATACTAAAAATGCCAAAAGAAAAATTATTCTTAGAATTTACAAAAGAACTAATCCAAAAAGTATAAAAATTTTCTTACAGCATAAGAAAATTACTTAATTACTAGACAAATATTCTTAAAATAATGTTTTGCTTTGAAATATTTTCAAAAAATAAAAATGTGAACATTTTAATACTAAAATTCTCAGCAAAAATTTATAAAACAAATTTGTTAACAACACTCTTCATCATAAAAAAATGAAACATCAAGATGACGCAAAACACACAACACAAAAATAACTGTTGATATAAATATAAAAATATTAAAAAAATAACTTATGACTACTTTATAATGACGAAACATTTATATACTGGTAAGTAAATCAATAAAAAATGATAGGAGAAATCATAGGAAAAGGCAAAAAAAGTAACTTATTTGTCGCCAGACCAAAAATAAAACAACCTGCAGATTACATAAAACCTGAAGGTTTACAACTAATGATTAACGCATACCAATTCCCACAACTACAAAAAGGACTTCTCGCAGAATATACAATAATTCCGGGAGATTACAAAACACAAAGAGCAATAATAACAAAAATAAAAACAAAACAAGAATTACAAAAAGAACAAAACTCATCAAACTTCTATGACGCGATGGACCAACTCAAAACATATTTCAACAAGAAAATAAGAGATGATTTAACAGAATTAAACGAAAAAAAATATATTAAAGAAAATGGAAACTCCCAAACCAAAGAACAAATAAAAGAACAACTAACATTCACCATAAAAGACACCATTTACTTCAACAAAGGACACGCACTAATAAAGGACTTATACGAACAAAAAGACTACAAAAATGCAATTGCTTTAGTAAATGATGCAAAAGAATACTTCTCAGAACTTATGGTGAAAACAATAAAAGAAAACATCTCAATTAACGTCAAACCGATATACCTAGGATTCAAAGATTTAGAATCATTAATAAACAAACAAAAAATGCAAGATATATTTGAAAAATGAAAAAACCAATATATGAAGAAGAAAACATTCTCAGAGGATATAGGGATATATACAATAAAAAACTATTAGAAAACATACCAAATCTAAATGGAAATCTCTACTTTGTCAACCAAACACTCTATACACTAACAAGCTTTACAGGTAATGGGGGCTGCTTACTTACAGACATACAAAAACCAGCAGAGGGCATTTACAGAAAAATAAGACAAATACTCAACGAAGACGAAAATAGGCTAGGAATCTTAATAGTGCCAACTGCAATAGAAACAAAAAAAATAATACAAACAATTCCAGGAATACAAGCACTCCTAAAAATAAAACCTTACAATTCACCACCAGGGATAATATACGACACAAAAAAACACCAATACATAAAAGACCTTGAAAAAAATTATGGAATAAAATAAACTATTTTAACATAATCCTCTCACAACTAAATATTTCTCAAGAACAGGAATAAGATCCCTCAAATCAGCACTATTAACAACCTCTTTAGCATACTTTAACAAATGCTCATCATTACAATTAAAAGCAATAGGCAAACCAACTTCTTGAAAAATATGGCTATCTCTATGCGTATCGCCAATATAGATGACCTCATTTAATGTAATGTTCAATTCTTTACACAAAGAATGCAAAACTTCTGATTTATATTGATCGCCGTTTTTTATAGTAGCAACAAAATCTCCTGTAATAATATTTTCTTTAATAACAAGTTCATTAGCAAAAATATAATTAAAGCCGAAATCTCTTTGAGCTCTCTTAACCAAATCAAGACTTCCCGCACTAATAATTGCTTTTGTTTTAAAATTTTTATCAACATAACTCATTAAATCAGAAATGCCAATCATATAATTAACATTGTCAATTAATTCATAATACTTCGAAGCATCTTTACCTTTCCAAAGAGTAGAAACTACTTTCTTAACAAGAGTTTCATAATCCACATCCAAATATCTCTTTGTAAGAATTTCACCTTCTTTCAAAGTGCCATAAATGTTATGAATCTGCATCCAAATTTTAACATCTTCAAACAAGACACCATCACAATCAAAAACAATCAACTTAAACATTTTTCTTCTCTAACAAAACAACATTCATATTTTTTTTCTAATCTTAGCAACAAAAAAACCTTCACTATCATTATCCTGAGGATAAATTCTAAGACATTTATAAACTTCAGAATTGTAAACTCTGCCATCAAACTCAACAACGACAGGACTTCTATTAATGTCCAAAGTAATATCCAAAAGCTCAGCATTCTCAAACATATCTAACAAATCAGAAACAATCCCTTCATTCTCTTCAGGCTCTAAAGTGCAAGTGCTATAAACCATGACGCCTCCTGGTTTCAACAATTTAAATCCATGAAAAGCAAGTTTTCTTTGATCTCTGACCATCCTTTTAACAAGACCTGGACTCCACATACTAGAAATTTTAGGATTTCTTCTAATAGTGCCAGTACCAGAACAAGGAGCATCAACCATGACAAAATCAAAACCCTCTCCTTGCTTCAAAATCCTAGTTCCATCCATTTTAGTAATAATTGTATTATGAACGCCGCACCTCTGCAAATTAATCCCTAAACTGCTCAATCTTTTACCTTGCATATCATTAGCGATAATCAAACCAGTATTTTTCATATATGCTGCAGCTTGACTCGTTTTACTCCCTGGAGCTGCGCAAGTATCTAACAGCAACGCTCCAGGTTCAGGTTTTAAGACGACTGGAGGTAACATACTTGCCGCATCCTGGACATAAATATAACCAAGCTGATGCTCCGGCAAATTACCAATATCAAAACGCTTACCTTGCCTATAAGTAATCCAAAAACCTTCCTTGCACCAAGGAATCTGCTCCAAGTTCCATTCAGGTTCAAGACGCTTCTTCAAATCCTTAACACTAATTTTCAAAGTATTAACGCGAATACTTTTTCTAATATAACGATTAGAATAATCATTAAAACAATTAAAACCTTCCTCTCCAAGCAAATCAGTATATCTTTTAATAAATTCAGGCTTCAAATCAACCCATTTATCGAAATGACTTCTTTCTTTTTCATTATCCGAATCCATACAAAACAGAATCGATTTGTTCTTTTTAAATTTATCAATTTAAAATTCATCTTCAACAGAGATTATGCTTTGACAAACAACACTGCTAAAAAACACAAGCAAAAAAATGTTTAACAAATACACAAGTAATAACATACATATAACTGATAAATGTGATGCAAAAATCTAACAAAAACAAAAAAACAAAGTCTAGCACAATACGAACACAACATTTAACAGATAAATCTCCAAATCACAATTCTTTTCTATTAATTCACAATCTAACACAATTATTCAAAATTAATAACGGAACATTTATAAATAAATATCTGTTCTTTTTCTGTATTCTTCTAATAAAAACCGAAACCGGAGCTAGAAGGAACACCTAGGAGGAAAATCATAAAATGACAATCAAAAAAGGAGATTTTATACAACTAGAATACACAGGAAAAATAACAGAAGACGCAACCATCTTTGATACATCAGTACAAAAAATAGCAGAAGAAGCAGGACTGCTACATAAACACGGACCAAACGATAATCATGATCACACAGACAAATATCACCCAATAACAATTTGTGTAGGAGAAAAACACCTACTTCCTGGACTGGATGAAGAAATAGAAGGAAAAAATATAGGAAAACACACAATAAATGTGCCGACAGAAAAAGCATTCGGCAAAAAAAATCCAAAACTTCTAAAAATAATGCCGATGAAACTATTCAAACAACAAAATATCAAACCATTTGTAGGTTTAGAACTAAACATAGATGGGCAAATAGGTATAGTTAGAAGCATAAGTGCGGGAAGAACAATAGTAGATTTCAACCACCCATTAGCAGGAAAAGACTTAACATATGAAGTAGAAATAAAGAAAAAAATAGAAGACCCCAAAGAACAAATACAAGCAATACTGGACCTAGTAGGAATAAAACCAACAAAAATAGAACTAAAAGAGAAAAAAGCAACTATAGAAATACCAATTGAACTACCTCCTGAATACACTCAAAAACTAAAAGAAGAAATCAAAAAATTAACAAATATAGAAACAGAAATTACAAAATCCCAAAAAACAGACGCAAACAAACAATAAATTTAAATACGAAATTAAAGAAAAACCATAATATATCAAATTCAACGGGAGGTGCACTTAATGGATCAACAAATCAACACAGGATACCGAGAAGATATCCGAAGCGTAAAACAAACAAACATAGAAAGAAAATCAAACGAACTAGACGAAGAACTAGAACGATTATTATCCCAACAAAAAGCAAAAATAAAAGTTTTCGGATGTGGAGGCGGTGGAAACAACACAATAAATAGAATAACAGAAATAGGAATTCACGGAGCAGAAACAATAGCTATCAACACAGACGCACAAGACTTACTATATACTTCTGCAGATAAGAAAATTCTCATAGGACGAGACTTAACTAAAGGACTCGGAGCAGGAAGCATACCAAAAATAGGTGAAGAAGCAGCAAGAGAGCAAAGCCATGAAATAAAACAAACGATGGCTGGCGCAGATATGATTTTCATAACCTGTGGTCTTGGTGGTGGAACTGGAACAGGCTCAGCACCAATAGTTGCAGAACTAAGCAAAAATTCAGGAGCCCTAACTGTTGGAATAGTGACCATACCTTTTAGAATGGAAGGACAAAGAAGATACGAAAATGCAATGATGGGGCTTGATTCACTAAGAAAAAATGTAGACACCCTAATAGTGATACCAAACGACAAATTACTAGAACTAGCACCAGACCTTCCTTTACACACAGCATTTAAAATAGCAGATGAGCTACTAACAAACGCAGTAAAAGGAGTAGCAGAACTAGTAACAAAAGCAGGACTAGTAAATCTGGACTTTGCAGACATAAGAACTGTAATGGGAGATGGAGGCGTAGCACTAATAGGCGTTGGAGAATCAGATTCTGATAACAGAGCAACAGAAGCAGTAGAAAAGGCCATTAACAACCCTTTGTTAGATGTTGATATACAAGGTGCAAATGGAGCGCTAATAAATGTAGTCGGCGGACCAGATATGACTTTAGAAGAAGCAAGAAAAGTTGTAGAAATAGTATCTGAAAGACTGGATGCAGAAGCAAGGATGATATGGGGAGCACAAATAAATGATGACCTTGAAGGAACCATAAAAGTTATGCTTGTTGTGACTGGAGTAAAAAGCAGCCAAATAATGGGTTCATACAAGGAAAGCAAAGAACAAAGAAAAAAAACATCAGAATCAGAACTAGGCATAGAATTTGTAGACTAAACTATTAATAAAAGGAGAATAAAAAATGAGCAAAGCATCGGAATTCATACAAGAATGCAAAAGAGTATTTAGAATAACAAAAAAACCGACAAAAGAAGAATATAAATCAATCGCATTAATATCTGGATTAGGAATACTAGTTATAGGCCTGATAGGGGCAATACTAACAATAATAAGCAACAAACAAGTATTAGGACTTCAATGGGCAATAATAATTGCAGTAATTGCGATAATAGTGCTAATGTTGTGGGGTAGAAAAAAACAATAAAGGGATAATCATGGAAGAAAATATACTAAAGAAAAACGTGCCAGATGCGGTGGAATTAGAAAGAATAAAAGAACTAGACAAAGAAATGGGAGAGTCAGAAAAATCCGAAAAAAAAACGGAAAAAGGAACAATAACAACCCACATTTTTGCAGTTAGAGTTACAGCAAATAGAGAAGACCAAGTAATGAGCTTTATATCGAGTAATGTGCAAAGAAAAAAACTAGATGTATATTCAGTAATCAGACCTCATGGGATGAGAGGATACATATTCTTAGAAGCAGAAACCAAAAGCGACGCAGAACAAGCAGCGTACGGCGTTCCATATTCTCGAGGCATACTTGGAGGAGAAATACCTTATAGTGAAATAGAACATATGCTTGAACAAGCAAAAAAAGAAGTAGACATCAGGAAAAACGATGTTGCAGAAATAATCTCAGGACCTTTCAAAAGAGAAAAAGCAAAAATAACAAGAGTAGACAAAGCAAAAGAAGAAGTTGTTGTAGAATTGCTGGAAGCAGCAGTACCAATACCAATAACTCTAAAATTGGACGCTATTAAAGTAATACGAAGAGATGAAGAATAAGTCTCTTTAATTTTTCTTATTTTTTATTACTATTCCGTAGTTAAAATACGAAACATTTATAATCGTGTCATTGTATTACTAGCCCGTAAAAGCAGAGAATTCTGCGTTTTTAAGCAATTCCTAAGAATTCGCCATAATTAAGCGCTATAACTTAATAGCGAATTTCCCAAAATCGCTCTTATCAAGGTTCACTACTTAGTGAATTTTTTAAGCGGAAAAAACAGATATCGACAGAAAAGGCAAAACTAAGGTAATGCTGTCAAAAAAAAGTGAATAGAAAAATTACTGGTTTTCATATATGGATTTAATAAAATTCATTTTTTTCTTTTCAGATTTATCTAAAGTGGACTCATCATAATAAACCACTTTTATTCTTTTTTTCTCCCCATCTAAAAATTCAAAATTAGGAACCTGCGAAAAATTAAATCTAGTTTTATCTGGATTTTTACCTGCTTTTAAAACTCTTGCCTTATAATGCGGTTCTAAAGCTCCATTTGGCATACACACAATATTTATATTAAGAATTTTCAAGTTTTCTTCTTCATATAAAATTGTAATAAAATATGTTAAGCATATTTTTTTATTTCCTTGATTCTTGTAAAATGAAGGTAATGCACTTTCATAATCTCTTTCTTGACTGCCATTAACTAACATTTTTCCAGTATAACTATTTTGATTTCTTCCAACAAAAATACTCGTAGTATAATCTCCAATATTTCTCGTTTGAACTGTTTTTAGATCAATGTGAATAAACGCATCTTCTGTTTCAAAAAAAATATCAGAACCAACGGGTGCGGAGTTTGGTTGTCCAATTCCTTTTCCGTTGAATAAAGAATAAACAATTCGTTCTGCACCAACTGCAAAACTAGAAATTCCAGAAGCATACTTTTCAAACCAATCGTCTTTTATTTTTTCTTTTGTATTAAACCCAAAAAGCATCTCATCTTCAACATATTTAAGAAAATGGTAGAATTTATTTAAGTATTTATATTCCATGTCTTCAATTTTTTTCATTTCTTGTTCAGTTGCCATTTTCCACCAAAATTTCTTTAATAACTTGAGCTACTTTTTCACCTAAAAGAACTGGAACTGCATTTCCTATTTGTTTGTACATATTTCCTAAACTACCTTCAAATACAAAATTATCTGGAAATGTTTGAATTATTGCACATTCTCTCACAGACATTCTTCTTTTTTTGTTAGGATGAATTTCAGGACCTGTTGCAGTAATAGTATCTGAAGGTCTATCCCAGTTATTAATTCTTAAAGATTGTTCAAATTTAATTTCTTTTAATTCTAATTCGGTTACTTGCTTGTCATATTTATTATCAAATCCCAATAATTCTTTTAATTTCCACCAATCATCAGGATTAGGGATACTACCAGAATTATTATCTTTTCTAAACCAATGTCCTGCAGTATGTTTATAACCAAAATATTCATCAACTTTTTTTGTTGAAATGCCCTTTTTGTTTCTCCAATATTTTAAGTAATCACAAATTTCGTGTTGATCAACCTTGTGTTTTCTTCCCCAAAATTTATCATGAACATTTGTCCTAGCAATATGATTAAGTATTTTTCTTCCATCTTTAATAATTGGATTATAACTAATCCATAAATCAGCTAAATGTTCTGTAGCTTCTTTTACAGTAACATGAGGTTTTAATTTTTTATCTACAAGCTGTTGTTGATTAATTGATATATTTTGATGAGTTGGTTCAGGGAATTTATTCTTTGCACCTAATCTGTTTCCAATGATTAAAATTCTTTCTCTTTGTTGAGGCACACCATAATCAGCAGCATTTAAGATTTTATAATCAACATTATAACCTATTTCTTTAAAATCATTTATAATCATCTCAACCACTTTTCCGTTATGCATAGAAAGTAATCCTTTTACATTTTCTGCAAGAAAAAAAGCTGGTTTCTTATCTTTGACTATTCTGAGCATTTCTTTGTATAAAAAATTTCTTTCATCTTCCATACTACGTTTTTTATTTGCAATTGAAAATCCTTGACAAGGGAATCCGCCTAAGAGAATATCAAAATCGTCAGGAATTTCTGAACTAGGAATTTTTGTAATATCACCAAGAACTATATGTTCACCTATATTTTTTTTGTAAGTATTAACTGCATCAGGAAAAAAATCATTAGCCCAAACCACTTCAAAACCTGCATTAATGAATCCTAAATCTAGTCCTCCGCATCCCGAAAATAAACTTACTACTTTATATACTCTCTTTTTTTTAGCCATTGAGCTAAAATATATTGAACAGATATTTAAATGTTTCTGGAAGCTGTCCAGTGGCTAGTAAAAAATAAAAAAAGGCGAGTCGTTACTTCGCTCCTTTTTTGCCTGCCACACCCTAAGTTTACGCCTTAGGATGCGAACGTTTTTGTCACGTTCTAAGTGTGTTTTTTGCGCATTCTCTAATCCGTTCTTGCTCCTTTGTCAAGTGCAAAAGGGTTTATCTGCCCAAGAGATAAATTGGCGTTTTAGCTCCTGAAATGCTTGTTTTTGGTGTTTTCAGGTTTCTTTACTGCCAAGTTATCTAATAGCGGAAATTAGAAAATGCGCTATAACTACTACTTAGTAGCGAAACATTTATAAATGATAAAGGCTAATAGCTTGATATGGATACATTAGATGCCTGGATACAAAATAAAGATTTCGAATTTGAATTTAAAAATATTGAACTAAATACAAAAAATAACATAGCATTAGATTTTGATGGGGTTATAACAAATCCTTTCTCTTTAAAAAAAGAATATTTAACAAATAAAGGATATTCAATTTCTAAAAAAACAATAACAAAGAAAGATATAATTTCTGAAATGCAAAATCAAAAGAAACTATCAGAACAACAAGCAAATAAAGAATATGATGAAATGATTGTATCTTTATATATAGAAAAAATGAACGAAATTCCATTGTTCGAATACGTGAAAGAAACAATAAATGAGATGAATTCTAATGGTCACAATATT
This sequence comes from Candidatus Woesearchaeota archaeon, assembly GCA_021735165.1. Classification (NCBI taxonomy): domain Archaea; kingdom Nanobdellati; phylum Candidatus Woesearchaeota; species Candidatus Woesearchaeota archaeon. The sequence goes on along the minus strand of JAIPHP010000005.1, from coordinate 47,853 downwards.
TACATTGTAACCTCAAGATATGATGATGTTCAAAGACCTGAAATTAAAGCTGCATTAGAATATTTAAAAGAAAATGAAATAAAAATTGAAGCTCTAATAAACACAAATAATAAATCAAAAAAAGATGTGCTTAAAAAAATAAAACCACTAATTTATGTTGATGACTCCTTATCAAAAATAACAGAACTTTATGAAGATTCTGCTTGTTCTAAAATAATTCCAGAACTCAAAAATACAAGATTTTATTTATTTAATATCCATTCAAATGAATCAACTCTTCCAAATAACATAAAAACAGTGCATAATTGGAAACAAATAAGAGATATTCTATACAAACATCACTAGAAACCTTTATAAATAGACATCATTTCCACAATTACATAATCTTAAGTGATAATTATGGCAAGCACAACAGTTGAAGTATTAATAGAAGGGGGAAAAGCAACAGCAGCACCTCCACTAGGACCAGCTTTAGGACCAACAGGACTAAATGTAGGCCAAGTAGTAGTAGATATAAACAAAAAAACAGCAGAATTCAAAGGAATGCAAGTACCCGTAAAAGTAATAGCTGATTTAGATACAAAAGAATACAAAATAACTGTTGGAACACCACCAGCATCAGCACTAATAAAACAAGAATCTGGCATACAAAAAGGCTCAGGAAAACCAATGGTTGACTTTGTAGCAGATCTTGCAATCGAACAAATAATCAAAATTGCAAAAATGAAAGAAGATGCATTAACTGGCAAAACCATGAAAGAACGAGTAAAAGAAATAGCAGGAACCTGCGCATCAATGGGTGTAAAAATAGAAGGAGTTCCTGCAATAGATGCAATAAAGCAAATCAACGAAGGAAAATATGATCAAGAAATAACATCAGAAAAAACAGATCTGACTGCAGAAGAAAAGAAACAACTAGAAGATGAAAAGAAAACAATGCAAGCAGAACTAGAAGCAAAAAGAACACAATTTGAAATACAAGCTAAAAAAATCATAGAAGAACTAAAAGATAAAACTTCAGAAGAAAAAAGAAAAGCATTAGCAGAAGCAAAATTACCTGAAGAAATAATAAACAAACTAGTTCCAAAAGACGATAAAAAGAAAAAATAAGGTGTAAATATGGCTAGAAAAGGTGGATCAAGAAGAAGTAAAAGAACAATATTTACTAAATCCTCAAGAGACAAAGGAAAAACAAGCATAAGAAAAATACTTACAGAATACAAAGAAGGACAAAAAGTTAATTTACTAATAGAACCATCTATGCTAAAAGGACTATACCACCCAAGATTCGCAGGAAAAACAGGAACTATAATAAGCAAAAAAGGTGAATGTTACGAAGTTAAAATAACAGATATGGATAAACAGAAAACACTAATAGTTCACCCAATACATCTAGAAATAAAAGGCAACTAAAATGAGCAAAGCACAAATAATAGAAAAAACCCCGATAACTATTTTGGAAACAAAAAAAGAACTAGAAACTGCACACAAAAGAGATGGAGAACTAAACTATAGGGGCAACAAAACACTAGAATACACGAACCAATTTTCTACACTTTCCAAAAAAAAACACGATGAATTAAAAAAGAACCTAGAAAATCTAAATATACCAAGATTCAAACCAGAACACATAATCAAAGTATTAGACTTCTTACCAAAGTCAGTGCCAGAACTAGACGTCTTACTTCAAGGATATACACTAACAGTGACAAAAGAGAACAAATCAAAAATAATAGATGCAGTAAAAGAATTCTTAAACGAAAAATAACAAAGTTTAAATACTTGAAACTCGATATTTAACTAAAAAACATTTAAATGAATAAAATTTGGGGGAAAAATGATTGATAGAAAAAGAGAAGAAACAGCAATAGTGCTAGACTTTCTTTTAAACGGATATGCATCTGACAGAAAACCAATACATCTAAAAACAAGTATAGCGCAAGCTATAGGCACAAACCACTTCACATTATTAGAACTAGTACCAAAAAAAGGCGTATTCTTACAACCCCATGAAGAAGTATACATAGGACAAGATAAAAGAGAAAAAATACATCATATAAATGGAAAATTAGATTTTCAAAAATTGACAAGCACAGGAAGAGCAGAGCTAGAAACAACAGTGAACAAAATAATAAAAAAAGAAGAACAAAGGTTTGTAAAATTCTTCAACACAGCAAATCCTATAAATACAAGAATACACACCTTTGAATTGTTGCCAGGAGTAGGAAAAAAACACATGAAAGAAATAGTTGAACAAAGAGAAGAAAAAGATTTTGAAAGCTTTGAAGATATCAAAAAAAGAGTAAAACTAATGCCTGATCCTGAAAAAGTCATAGCAAAAAGAATAGTTCAAGAACTAGAAGGACTAGAAAAACACTACTTATTTGTACAACCACCAAAATTAAATAGAGAATTCTAAAAACGCTAAAAGTGTTAAACAAATAAAAAAATAAAAAAAAGTGCAAATAAAAAACTAATAAACAACATTAACAATCTTTACGAAAATAAACTTTTAACAAAAAACCTTTTTTTCTTCAATTAAACATATAAATCCCAAACACCAATAAACTGTTGTTAGGGGGTAATAATATGTATGACATACTAGTTCATAGGTTTAAAACTGTAAGGCCAAACGGAACCGAAATAACAAGATACAGAGAAGTAATTTACAATTCAGAAAACGAAATGATAAAAGAAGAAAACTAATCAAAAACAATATTGTATTTATTCACTAGCTCTTTTTGAAAGTGATTATTAAATGCAAAACTGCTCGTTACTCTATTAGTTAATTCATCTAATAATATGCCTTTTTTAAACAATTTATTTATTGCGCGCTAGCGAAGGGGGTTTAATACCCCGACCTGCACAAAAATCTTTGATTTTTGGCATGCCAGAAACTTTGTTTCTGTGCATTTAGGTCGATAGTACGCAATCTGAAAATCGCGATAAGCGACTGAGTCGTAATACTCCGTCCTGCTCAAAAATCTTTGATTTTTGGCATGCCAGAAACTTTGTTTCTGTGCATTTAGGGCGGAGATAGACTTGGAGCAGCGATTTTTATTATTCTAATCTTTTCTATATTTTCATAATAATCAGAATCTAAAAATTCTATTTTTTCATCACACGTAGCATATAAATGCCTCCTAACACAACCATTGTACACACTTCCTCCAAAGCCAAGCGTCATATTTTCTCTGTTTATTTTAGAATGAATTTCAATCAACTCGCCAATTTTTTTCAAAATTATGATCTTCTATATTAACCCAATTTTTAGAAACTCTAAGCATATTAACCGTGTCTTTATAATTTACAGGATGTGAACGTCTATTATTTGAATATATTTTAATATTTAACTCATCAGCCACATTCGACAATTCTTGCAAAAAATACATATTAGTGCTATGTTTATCCCGGCAATATCCAAAACCATCACTAATATCAACTAAAACTAATGCATTAACATCATTCAAAACAGATTTAATAGCGTTTTCAATCATAAAAAGAGAAATAATAAGAAATATATAAAAATTAGTAAAATACAAAAATAATGTATAAAAAAGCCTTGCCTTTTGTATTTTTGTAACAAAAATTAATGTCTTCCTTTATTAGCTTTAGAACTAGGCCTAGTTTTTTCAGAACCCATGCCTTTCTTCCGCAGACCTCTACTTTTTCTTCCAGCACTTGTCAAACCACGCTGAACCCTACCAAAAGTATCTCTTGCCCAAGCAGTATTCCTATTCAAAAACACGTCAGGACTAGATCTATCAACCAAAATTACTTCGTACCAAGCATTTTTACCATCTTTTGCAACAAAATAACTATTCAGAACTTCGCAATTAGGATATTTAGAAGAAGCTCTCTCTTCAGCTACAACTTGATATGACTTAGAAACTACTTTTTTCATACCACTATTAGCAGTTTTTCGTCCGCCCAAATCATGAGGTCTTTGTCTACCTCCTCTAAGAACTTTTTGTCTAACAACTAAAAAACCCTTTTTAGGCTTCCAACCAAGACTTCTAGCTCTATCAATTCTAGTAGGTCTCTCAATTCTTATAGTAGTAGGTTCTTTTCTCCAAAGGATTTTTCGTTCCTTCATCAAAGCATTAAACTCATCAGACTTTTCATTCCATAACTTCTTAACGTATTTTAGATATCCCATAATACATCCTCCATTCTTATCATTTTCAGGTTTTCAGCGAAGAAACTCGCCACATCAACCAATCAATATAAATACAGAATAACCTTTCATTTATAAAGATTTATCTTTTTATTAACAAAAAGAAAAAAGGAAGGTAAATGCTGGAAATAAATTGAGGTGTCATTGCCAACAAAATACCTTCCTAAGCGTTATAAACAAAGAATATTAGTCCGATTTTTAAAATTAATTGAACTTAATACTCCATTTTCAAAAACATAATTTTTTTAAAGGGCCCGTCTTTTCTTTATATTGGTTTAGAGGATTAAAAGAGTTATATATACAAACGGAGCGATAACTATGAAAGATGTCAATCACTATAAATTGGTTGAAGCTCTAGCAAAGGAGCTAAAAGAAACATGTCAGCCCCCAGAATGGGCAAAATTTGTAAAAACAGGAAATGCAAAACAAAGACCTCCATTAAGGGATGATTGGTGGCAGATTAGAGCTGCAAGCATTTTACTAAAGGTTCAAGAACTTGGACCAGTTGGAGTATCAAAACTAAGAGTAAAATATGGAAGTCGAAAAAATAGAGGTGTTAAACCCGAAAAATTCGTTGTTGCTTCTGGAAATATCATTAGAAAGATTCTACAACAGCTTGAATTCTCAAAATTAATAGAACAAACAAGCGTAGGAGTTCACAAAGGCAGAAAAATTACGAAAAACGGCATCAAATTGGTTATTAATGCTTCCAAAGATGTTAAAAAGGAGGATGCTTGAAAATGGCAAAATTCATACATATTGCAAGAAAATTAAGACTAATTGCTGCTAATAGAAGAACAAGATGGGCGCCTTTTTGGACTGTCCCAAAAATATATGGTACGGGAAGAAGAGTTCATCCAGGAAGACACACAGAAACAAAAAGAAGCTGGCGAAGAACCAAGCTAAGAGTTTAAGGTGATTAAATATGAAAGATGAAGCAACATATACAATTCCCTTAAGAAGAGAATTTGTCAAGGTTCCACGTCACAGAAGAGCAAAAAGGGCGATACATGCACTAAAAGCATACATCATTAAGCACACTAAGTTAGAAGATGTCAAAATAGGACCTATGCTAAATGAGAAAATATGGGCTAATGGAATTAAAAATCCGCCTGGGAAAGTAACTGTTAAAGCAAAAAAGAAAGATAATAGTGTTTTAGTAGAACTAGAAGGATTTGAATACAAAGTTGAAAAAGTTCAAACCAAAAAAGAAGAACCAAAAACTTTGAAAGATAAACTTGAGGCGAAAATAGACAAAAAAGAAAAAAGTCCTAAATCCGAAGAAAAAGAAATAAAAGAAAAATCTACGGAAAAAAAGACTGACGAAAAAACTAAAACAGAGCCGAAAGAAAATTCAAAACCAACACTTGAAAAAACAGAACCAAAAGAAACTAAAACAGAAACTACTCCCAAAGAACCTTTAGAAACTTCTAAAAGCAAAAATTAAATTTTTTATTCTTTTTTTTATTGGATTATCTGTCATTCAAGATCGATATAAATGGTGTTTTGCTTCGTATGTTCAAAAATTTGTGATTAAGAAACAATCGTTAAAACTTCACCTTTTAATATGAAGATAGAGATTATTTCAGCAAATTTTTATTACAGTTTTCATTAGTGTTTCATTAATTTTTTTTCTTTTTTCTATAAGTCAACTAATATGTGTTTAAACACAAAAATGCACTTTTAACTCAAAATGCGCTTCAAAATTTCAAAGAATCCACTTAAATATCGTTAAATGTCGTGTTTTTTGATTAATCCTTTAATTCTTTAACAAAATGGTTTCTAGCTTTTTAAGTACAGTATCCACTGCCACAAATATATTTCTCTCGGTTATTTCTGTCGCTTCAACTTTTCCTTCAAAAACAACTTTTCCATGTAACTCGTATTTTTCTGAACCTTCAGTTTTATGAACCTCTTTTAAATGTAATTCCAAAGCTTCATAACCTTGCAAATTATCTGAGAATTTTCTTGCATAACTTCCAACTATCTTTTTCACTACAACAACTTCCGGCTTTTCAAGAACATTAAAACCAGACAATCTTATGTTCCCTCCTAACTGCATATCTTCTTCCATGTAAAAACCCCCTGAAATAATACAACCTGTTTCTTTTTATTTATATAGTTTATGTTTTGTTCTTGCAATATGGGTTTTTAAACTTGGTCAGGATGCAAAATAACTTAGAACAAAACCCTACTGATAATCACGGGTTGTGTTCTATGTCTTTAATTTTCGTATTGCAAAGTATTGTTAGCTGCTTTGCAGTCTTAAGTTTTTTACTAAGAAACAAAGATCTTTAACGTGTTTTACATTGTATTTTTCTCAATTGAACTCTAGGTAATATAGATATTTGGGACACATCAGATAATCACACAATATTTAAAAAAGAAAACATCTTAAAACAACAAATGTATATAAAAAAATACGAAGAGGCTTGTCCGATATGTAATGGAACTGTTAGTGGGAACTTTAAATACAAATACCACTGTGAAAACTGTATGCTTTTATTTGACTACAAAGATTTAGTCAAAAAAAATAAAATAGTCAATCACGTAATGACAGATAATCCAATAATAAAAAAAAGAATAAAAAACAAAACTTTTAAAGAATAAGACTAAAGGATAAGAAATAGATTATAAAGCTTCAAAAAATAAAAATATCTTGTGTTTTGCTTTGTCTTTTGTAAATAGTCATTAAAAAACAACTCAATTTGCTTACGTCCTCGACTAAATTATAAAAACATTTATAAAGAAAGATATCGATTTATGATAATCAGAATTACAAAAAGAGGTGTTTCACACATGAATAAAAAAGCAGCTTTACAACTAGGTATAAGCACAATTGTTGTTCTAGTTATAGCAATGGTTTTAATAGGTGCCGGAGTAAGTTTTATAAGAACATTCTTTAATGAAGGAGAAAACAAACTTATAGGTGCATTTGATATTGAAGATTTTGGAAAACAACCAACAAGACTTGACCCCTTAGTGCTTGAAGAAGGCGTATTAAGAATAAAAAGTGGAAAAAGCACTAATGTGCCTGTAGGATTCTATAATGCTAAAGATAGTCCAGAAGAAAATGTTACAATAACCGCGGGTAATTGTGTGCCTGCAGTTGGAGTAGAAAATTTTACCATTCAAAGTTTACCTCAAGATGTGACAAATGGGCAAAAAGCAGGGTTTACAGTAACAGTTTTTATGAAAGCAAGTGAAGGAGTATATGTATGTGAAATAAAAGCGGAAGGATTAAAGGGGATTTTAGAGACTGAACAAATTGAAGTAGAAATAATGAACTAAGGTGAAAAAATGGTAGTAAAAATTCATAAACAAAAAAGACAACTCACAAAAGAAGAAGAATTCGAATTATTTAAACTAGTATTTGACAAATTCCTATGGATAGGTACAATTGCAACACTGATTGGAATATACTTGTTGTTTGACAAAAATCAAGAGATATTGTTAGGCTTAATATTAACCCTAGTGGGTGGCTTGTTTTTTACATTAATAACAAGCATAGTATCAAAAAATTTGGCTTTTAAAAAATACTAAAACTGTTTTTTTTTAGGTGTTATTTTCTATGAATAAAAAAGCAATTGAAATGTCAATAAATGCAATAGTTGCAATAGTTCTGGCGATATTAGTGTTTGGAGCAGGAATTGGAATATTTAAAAGTATAACTTCAAAGGGCGGCGACTGGTTAGAAAAAATTGATAAAGATTTAGAAGAAAAAGTAAGACTTGCAGCAGATGACGGAACTCCTCTATTTGTATCTCCTGCAAGTATAATTATAAGAGGAGAAGAACACGAGATCGTGTATGTTGGTGTGAGAAATATTTTAAATAAAAAAGTAAATGTTTCAATAACTGCGAATAAAATAATGTATTCTGGAGAAATTGATTTTGAAGGAAACTATACGGCGGGACTAAACTTAGAAAATATAACTGTAGATTCAAAAAACGCAATTTCTAGACCCATAATGTTAAATTTAAAAGAATTTCCTTTAGGACAAAGCACAATAAAAGTTACGGCAGAATATTTTGATTTTGAAACAAGAGACTCTTTACTAGAAAAAAATTCTCTAATATACATAACAAAAAAATAATGACTAAAAACCAGCTAATAATTCTAAAATTGTATTGTAAGGATTATCGCTTTTAACGACAGCACTAGAAACCAATATGCCTTTTACTCCATGCTTAAATGCCTCAATAACATCTTTTTTAGTGCTTACTCCCGCACCACAAATCACAGGAGAATCACAATTTTTACTAACTAAACGAATAGTTTTATCAATCAACTCCGGCTCAACTTCACTAATGCTTTTTCCAGTTCCAATTAATTCAGGAGGTTCAATAGCAATAAAATTAGGGGTGTTCTTGGATAATTCATATGCATGTTCGGGAGTATCTGCACAAAGAACAACGAATAAACCATGACTCTTACAAATTTTCATTGTTTTAGCAATATCCTCTTTAGAAATTTGTTTTTCAGAATGATTAAGTAAAGTACCTATAGCTCCTGCTCTTAACACGGCTTCAGCAGAAATGCTTCCTGTATGTGCTCCTTGTTCAAAACAATCAATATGCTGAGCAATAACAGGAATTTTAGTTTTGTTAGTTATCAATAAAATGTCTGTTGGTTGAGCTGCTAAAATAACTTTTTTTCCAGTTTTTTCTGCAGCTCTTTCTGCTGCAACAGCTACTTTAAGTGCATCAATTGAAGTCCCTTTGTCATAAGTTTTTAAATTAATTATTAAAACTGGTCCATCTCTAAGAAGTCTATTTAACAATTCTTCACCTCTAAAATTAAATGCGCACTTCTTATTTTTAAATCTTTTTATAAATTCTTAACAAAGCAAAGACCGATACAATAAAAAAAATCACGCACAGAATTTGCCCCATTGTCAACCCTAGTAAAATCAATGGATCATCACGGTAAAAATCTAAAATAAATCTACCCACACTATAAAAAATTATAGATGAGAAAAATACAGTTCCTTCTTTAAGTTTATCAAACAGACTCATCCAATAAGTTATTCCAAACACAAAAAAATTTTTTAAACTAGCATATATTTGATAAGGGTGCCTGCAACCATTCGGAGGATTAACAATGTATTGAGAAGATTCATAATTAACACAAATATTCGAATTAGACACTCTGCCCCACAATTCGCCATTAATAAAATTAGCAAGTCTTCCAAAACCAAGAGTCAGCATTAAAGGAATCATAGAAACATCTGCCATTCTAAAAAAACTTACCTTGTGTTTTCTACAAAAAAAGTACCCAGAAATCATGGCGCCTATTATACCTCCATGAATACTCATTCCACCGTTCCATATGCGAAACAATTCAAAAGGATCCTGAATGATGATGTGAGGATAAAAAAAGACAAAATCAAGAAGCCTAGCTCCTAGAATGCTGCCTATGATTATATATATAATGAATGTGTCCGTGTTTTCTTTATTCAAATTTTTTATTTTGTTATGCACAGCTAAATATCTTATATAAAAATAAGCAAATAAAAAACCCAGAGCATAAACAAGGCCATAATACCTAATTTCTAAAAAGCCTATCTGAAGCAATACGGGATTTATGTTGTGTATCCACATTTTAGTTAAATGCAGAAGTTAACTTGCTTTTCAAAGCATCTTTGGACAAAGCCCCAACAATTCTATCAATTTCATTACCATCTTTGAATAAAATCATTGTCGGAATTCCTCTAACGCCTGCTGAAGCACTTATTTCTCCAGCTTCATCAACATTTAATTTCGCAAATTTAACATTTTTAATTTCTTTACTTAATTCTTCAAATATGGGTCCTAGCATTCTACAAGGACCGCACCATTCAGCCCAAAAATCAACGATGACATTTCCTTCTTTAACAAAATCTTTAAAATTTTCTGCATTTAATTCTTTCATAAGTTCACCCTCATAACAAAAATAATGATTATTTTTTATAATTTTCTCTTTTTAAGATCATTATGTAAACTTTAATTGTCAATTTTAAGAAAATCAAAAGAAACACGACTTGAAGCATAACTATCAAAACTCTGCATTTTTAGTAAATCTGTTTGTCACAAACAAAAACATATTTTCCAACAAAAAACTTAGAAGACTTCATAGTGCTCTTTTTAATTCAAATCATACTATTTAATTCAATGTTCTTTTATCATGCTATTGCAATGATTATATCTTTAGAATGAAGAATTTTCTCAGAATTATCAACTCCCAAAGTCAACGCTTCTAATTTACAAGAATACTCGCCAAGTTCATATTCAGAAATTGTTAATGTAGAAACAAAACCTGCGGATTCCCTGCCATTGACTGGTTGAGCAACATAGCTTAAACTGGGATTGAATGCTTCACAACCAACAATTCTAAAATTAACACTATTTAATATCATCATTTGCTCATTAAAAATTCCTATGGCTACTTGTTTTTCACCACCAGAATTTATTTGAATTTTTTCAGGAGCGGTAAACGGATTATTTTGATTTGCTCTTTGAAGCGCAGATTCAGTTGTTATGCCAGAATCCATAACTTCAGAACCATGAATAAGCCACTTATAACCATAAGCTCCTAAAAATAAAAGAATAACCAAAACAATAATAGTAAATATTACTGCTCCGGCGCCACCTTTTTTATCCATTAAAAATTAATGAAATCGCTAATTTAAAAATTTTTTTGCTAAAACTATATAAACTAGAATCTATTAAGAACCAAAATGAAGTATTACAAACAAACTACTGAATATACGTGTGCAGCATCAAGCTTGTTAATGGTTCTTCACAAATTAAATTCTGATTATGAACTCTCTGAAGAACATGAATTAGAAATCTGGGCTTCTTCTGCTAATTTGCCAACAAGAGCAAGCAGTATATATGGCCTAGCATTATACTCGAAACAAAAAGGATTTTTTCCAAAAATAATTGTTAGTAGCAAAAGCTTTGATTATCCAGATTATAGATTTAAAGGATATAAAAAAATAGAAATAGAAACTGCGGAAAAATTATCAAAAATATTCTACACAAAAGCAATAAATCAAGGAATAGAAATAGAAGAAAAACAAATAGACTCAAAAACAATAATAAATTTACTAAAGCAAAATAAATTACTTATCGCCCGTTTAAATGCAGGAGTATTCAGAAAGTCTGCTAGTAACTCTCAATACGTAGTTTTATATGGACTTCAGGAAAACTCAATAAAAATAATGGATCCTCTAACAGGGCTTCACGAAATATCTTATGAAGATCTAGAAGTTTGTCTTGACACTTTACATTCAAAGAAAAAAAGAGATTCGAAAATAATAATATTTGATCAGAATTGACTTTTTGTCGAATAATAATCTTCTAGAACAATTTGATCAACAGTATCTAAGGTTTTGACTAAATACAATCTTCCACCACTTAAATCAACAATATTTTTAGCCATAATCTCTCCTTTTTCATTTAAACTAATACCCACTAAACTAACAGAAATATTGCTGTTTGTTAACATAGAAACTGCTTCCATCACTTCTTTTTCGGGCTTTTTACCTGTAGTTTGCAAAGCATCACTTAAAACAACAACGTGCTTGGTCGTTTTATTAGAAGAAAATAGTTTCAAGCTGTGCTTAATCCCTTGCGCAATATCTGTTTCTCCTTTTGTTCTAATCTTATTCAAACTTTTTGCAAAAAGCAAAAAATCATTTCCTAAAGGAAGCTCTTCATCAATTTCACTTCCAAAAACAACTAATCCCACAGAATCTTTATTTTTTATAGCAGAATAAGCAAGAGCAATGCCTGCTTTTTTTGCAACTTTTATCTTATCTCCCTTCATACTTCCAGAAGCATCAATCAAATAAACAATATCTAATTTGCCAGTAGCTTTACGATCATTAATAACAACATCTTTTTTCAAAATTTCTTTATGTTTTCGTCTAATCGTTCTTTTAAGAGTTTGTTTTAACGCTAAATCTTTATACCTATCTCCTTGCTTATATTCTCTAAAATCTTCGCGTTCTCCAAACATATTAAGTTTCTTACTTTCTTTTTTTCCATAATATCCTTGAGTTTCAAGATTATCTAAATATTCATTCAAAATTGAAAGAGCAGCAAATTCATATCCTTCCTCAGAAATATCTCCTTCTTTATTTAGCAAACCATCTTTTTTTAATTTATCAATGTTATTTTTAATCCTGTCTTTCAATTCTCTTTGAAATTCAGGAATGTTAATATTTTTCTCAACATAATTAGGGTCGTATCCGCTTAATTCACGAATTAATGTAGGTCCAAACAATTGTTTAGCATTATTATAATTATTCACCATTTTTTCATAGGCCAAATCAGGTGTAAAAGAACTAATATTATTATTCAAAGCGTCTGTTAAAACACGAGCTTCATCAATTTTTTGTTTATCAACATTTAATTTACTATGTAATAATTTATCATCACGATTATCCTTGCTTAATTTGCCTTGCAATTCATCCTCTTTTTCTTTTTTAGTTACAGATGTATCCGCGCTATCTTCACTTAAAGACTGCTCGTCTATGTCTTCATGATTCCTATTAGGGACTTCCTCCGTCTTGCGATACATGATACTGATCACAAAACTCAGCGAACCTCTCGGAAATAAAATCAGAATTAGACTTCAAATATTTAATAGAAGGTTTTAATCTAATTCTATGGCTTAAAACATTAATCAATGCTTCTTGAATATTCTTTATAGTAACTTCTGTTTGTTTATTTAAAAATGCTAAACTTTGAGATCTCTCATAAACCCCTAGAGTTGCTCTGACACTAGGATGTTTTTCCAAATCTTTAGAATTTCTCAGCAATCTGATAAAATGAACTAATGCCCTAACAATTTGAGGATTCACATGGATGAGCTTTTGACCTTTCAAAGAAACAATTTCTTCTTCTAGCTCTTGAGACTCAGGAGGCTTCATATAAATAAGATCAAACCTATCAAGAAAAACGTCGCTTAAAGGTTCAGTACTTGACTCTTCAGGATTCATAGTTCCAATAAAAACAAAATCTGCATCTAAATCAACATCATAACTACCAATAGTTACTTTTCTTTCTTCTAAAGCCTGAAGTAGAGCATTCTGTAACTTTTCAGAACACCTATTAACTTCGTCAAAAAACAATATTCCTTTATCAGCCTTAAAAATCTTACCAGGACTAAATGCCTGAGGACTCAAAGGTCCAAATTCAATGGCTTTTATAGGGTCAATATCTCCTATTAAATCTTCTGCAGTAAGATCTGGGCTTCCTTGAACTCTAATAAATGGAGCAGGCATATGACTTCCATCTTTATTAATTTCAGGTAACATTTTAGCTAAACTCTTAACTAACGTGGTCTTGCCAATTCCAGGCGGACCTACAATTAGAGTGTGGCGTCTCATCAAAATACTGGCCTTTAACTGTTTTTTAACTTCAATTTGACCAAGAACACCTTCAAAATTTTTTTCAACAATACTTTTTTCAAATTCAAAACTCATAATACGACCTCCAAATCCACTACAGAATCAACTATTACTTAAAAAATTTGCTAAACAAATAAATACTAAGAACTTCAAACAACAAAAAAATTCGAAAGATTTAAATAATGCAGAATAGGATTTTGGATTGTATACTCATATACATGTATGTTTGAGAGGTGAAACGGACAATGTTTAAAAAAATGAAAAGAGGGCAAGCTGCCTTAGAATTCTTGACAACGTATGGTTGGGCTTTTATGGTGATTTTGGTTATGATTGGTGCACTGGCTTATTTTGGGGTGCTGAATCCTCAGAACCTGATTCCTGATCAGTGTGCTATTACTAGTGGTTTTAGCTGTAGAGATACATTATTGAATACAACAACTATTAGCTTATTGGTGGTTAATAACATGGGCGAAACTATAAGCATTACAGGTTTTGATGCATCTCAATCAACAGGAACCATCATAGATACGCCAACACTTCCAACTGGTACTGTTAATGATGGTAATGAATTTACGATAACAGCGCCAGTTACTGCAGTTCTTACATCTGGTTCAAAAGAAAAGTTGGGATTTGAAATCACATATGTAAAATCATCAGGAGAATTCCCTCATAAGGCAACCGGAACAATAACTCAGACGGTGCAATAAAAATGATAAGAAAAACCTTAAATTTAAGAAGAAAAGGGCAAGCTGCCCTTGAATTCTTGACAACGTATGGTTGGGCTTTTATGGTGATTTTGGTTATGATTGGTGCACTGGCTTATTTTGGGGTGCTGAATCCTCAGAATCTGATTCCTGATCAGTGTGCTATTACTAGTGGTTTTAGCTGTAGAGATACATTTGTGTCTAATGAATCAATAATGATAAGTGCAGTTAATAATATGGGAGAGCCAATTTACGTCGTAGGATTTGAAGTTAAGCAGTCAGCAGGATCAATATTAAACAAGACTAATGATGCAGATACGTGGATTAACATATCTGGAACTGAGTATGAGGTTGGTGCTAGACCTGCAACTGCAATAGGAGAAACGTGTAGTTGTTCAGGAGATGAAGCTGTTCCAGATGGAAACTCTTTTACTTTAGGAGCTAAAATAAATACTGCTGCAGCTGGCTTCTCAGAAGGAAGTAAAGAAAAATTGGGCTTTGAATTAATTTATAGTAAAGCTTCTGGAAGATTCGATCATAGCGCTACAGGAACAATAACTCAAACAATTGCAGAATAAATATTTTATTTTTTTACTTTTTTTAATAATTTTTTTTTGAAACTTAGGTGTTAAAATATGAAAAAAGCGCAGGCAGCTCTCGAATTCTTAACTACGTATGGTTGGGCTTTTATGGTATTTGTCGGCGTTATAGGTTATTTGTCTTATATTTTTATTGTTTCTCCAACAGATGTGGTTCCTAATACTTGCACTTTTTCGGAAGCTATTATTTGTAGGGATGCGCAAGTAATGGAGAGTAGTCTTGATTTGTCTTTAGAAAGCGCTTTGGGTTCATCTTTGCTAATTGTTCAAATGAAATGTATTTCTGATAATGAAGAAATTGTGAATGAAGATAAAACTTTAATTCCTGCCGGAAATACTGAAGAAATCAGTTGCGGATTTTCTAGTGATTTTAAGAAAGGAGATAAAGTTAAAATTGATATTGTTGTAACTTATATTGCTACTGGTAGCGGAGAAACTCTTCCAAAAGTAGTTCAAGGCTCAGTAGTTGCAACGGCAAAAGAATTATATGAAGACACAAACTAAGTCAATTTTAAGAGAAATTCTTATAAATGATTGAAAAATCATGATGGATAAGGTGTAAATTTGATCGGAAAATACGAACATAAAGAAATTGAAAAACAAATTAGGGAATACTGGAAAAAAATAGGTTTGCTTCAAAAACTTAATGAACAAAACGCGAAAGGAGAACCCTATTTTTTATTAGATGGCCCGCCTTACGCAAATAATGTTCCTCATATAGGACATATAAGAAACACTGTATACAAAGACTTTTACATAAGACTTGCATTTATGAAAGGTCAAAAAGTATTATTTCAACCAGGTTTTGACACTCATGGTTTACCAATAGAAAATGTTGTAGAAAAAAAATTAGAACTAAAGTCAAAAAAAGATATTAAAGAATTAGGAATAAAAAACTTTTGTAATAGTTGTAAAGAAGTTGCAACAGAATACAAAGATGTGTGGATAAGAACATATGATAAGTTGGGCTCCTGGTATTCTTGGAAAACACCATATATTACGTATGATAATAATTATTTAGAGAGCGTTTGGTGGTCTTTTAAGAAAATGTGGGAAAAAGGAATGGTTTACGAAGGAAAAAAACCAGTGTTTTGGTGTCCTAAATGTGAAACTGCACTTGCAGGATACGAAACAACAGATTCATACGCAGATAAAGAAGACCCATTAATAATAGTGAAATTTAAAGTAAAAAATATGGAAAATGATCATTTGCTCGTATTCACAACAACGCCGTGGACATTACCTGCAAATGTAGTTTTAGTAGCAAAACCTGACGCGGAATATGTTAAAGTAAAAACACAACAAGGAAATTTAATAATTGCAAAAAATCTAGTAAAATTATTAGATGATCTAAAAATAAATTACAACATAATAGAAACCTTTAAAGGAAAAAAACTAGAAGGTCTAGAATATGAACCCTTGCTGGATGTGCCAACGCAAAAAGAATTACAAAAAAACCCTAATGCATTAAAAGTGTACATGTCTATTCCAATATTAAAAGAAAGACTAAATGCTAAACTCGCAGCTAAACTAGGGAAAAAAGCAGGCGAAATATTCGAAGAATTTGTAAGCGTAGATGAAGGAACTGGAATAGTGCACTGCGCACCAGGCCATGGGAAAACGGATAATATCATTGGACAACACTATAATTTACCAGAGATAAGCCCATTAGATGATCAATGCAAATTCACAGAAGATGCAGGAATATATCAAGGAAAATTTGTTAAAGACGCCGACGACCAAATAATAGAAGATTTAAAAATCAGCGGAAAGATGTTGTACAATCATAAAATATCGCACTCATACCCATTATGTTGGAGATGTAAATCGCCTTTAATATTTAGAATGAGCAACCAATGGTTTCTAAAAGTAGATTTGATAAAACAAAAAATGTTAGATGCAAATGAAAATGTGCGCTGGCAACCAGACTTTGCAGGAGAAAGATTCTATTCATGGGTTGCTAATGCGGAAGACTGGAACTTTTCAAGACAAAGATTTTGGGGAATACCAATACCCATATGGAAATCAGAAGATGGATATCTAAAAGTAATCGGCTCCAAACAAGAATTAGAAGAAGAACTAGGAAAAAAATTGCCTGAAAACTATGATTTACATACTGTATCAGAAATAAAAATAAAATCTAAAGAAGGAAAAGAACTAAGTCTTATAGGAGACATATTTGATGTATGGTTTGATTCAGGTTCAGCTCCATTTGCAGCATTTCACTACCCATTTGAAAACAAAGAATTATTTGAAAAACACTATCCTGTAAATAGAATAAATGAGTCACAAGATCAAGTTAGAGGTTGGTTTTACTCTTTAATGTTTTGTGGTGTAGCAACCTTTGATAAAGCACCATATAAAACAATAAGTATGCCTGCATGGGTGGTAGATAAAGATGGTGAAAAACTATCAAAATCACTAGGAAATTTTATATCTGCAGAAGAAGGAATAGATGATTACGGCGCAGACAACATAAGATTCTACTATTGTTCAGACATAGACCCAGCAAGTCTTGCAAAATTCAATCCTGAGACTGTGCAAAGAGAAACAAGCAAAGTGCACAGCATATTATGGAATTTACACAAATTATTAATTACTCAAATACAAGCAGAAAAAGAATTAAACCCAAACTACCAGTTAAATGCTAATTTAGAAAAAGAAAATTTATTACAGGAAGACCAATGGATACTCTCAAGAATCGCAAGTACAATACAAGAATTAAAAGATTATTATGAACAATTCAAACTACACTTAGCAGGAAGAGCTCTGAATAAATTAATAATAAACGATTTAAGCAGAACATACATACAGCTTATAAGAGAAAGACTAGAAGATGATAAGCTTCCCCTTTCAATATTATACAGAGCAACAAACCTAATAATAAGGATAATTGCGCCAATAAGCCCTCATATATCTGACGCGATATATAAAAACATAAAAGACGAATTGCAAAATTTAGATTTAGAACTAAAAGACTCAGTACACTTAGAAAAAATTCCAGGAATTATAGAAGAAGAAAAAACAGAACTAAATAATTATGCTAATGAACACTTAGAAGAAATATTTGATGCAGCAAACGAAATAATAGGAACAATATTGGCCGCAAGAGATCAAGCAAACATAGGTATAAGATGGCCTATAAAAGAAATAATTATAGAAACAAAAAGTGAACTTCACAAAAAAGCACTAAAAGAGCTAAACTCAGTGATAAAAAGAGCGACGAATACAAAACAAATAATAGAAAAAGAAGGCCCAAAAGAATACGAAATAAAAACAAATTTTAAAGCATTAGGCGAAGACTACGGACAAGAAACAGGGGATGTCGCTGTACAAATAAAACAAAACCAAGACAAAATAAACCATCAATTAATAGAAGGTAAAGATACTATAATTCTAGGTAAATACGAACTGAAGAAAACGCACTTTACAATAACAATAAAACCTGCAACAGAATATGTGTTAGGAGAATCAAAATACGTGTTAACGTATCTAAAAAAAGAACTAGATAAAGAAATGATGCCTGAAGGCTACGCAAGAGAAACGATGAGAAGAATACAAGTTTTAAGAAAAAACATGGAACTAAAAAAACAAGATAAAATCACACTAAAAATTCAAACAGACAAAGAATTACAAGAACATATAAAAAAATATGAAGATCAAATAAAAGAAAAAACAGGAACTATTCAAATAGAATTCTCAGATCAAATACAACAAACAAAAGACATATTAATAGACAAAATCAAGGGAAAAGAAATAATAATAACTGCAAAAAATATGTGATTCTAAATACATCAAAAAGACCAAAAAAGGCACAATAAAAAATACTTGTATACAAATAACTAAACTAGAAAAAATAAACTTTAAATAGTATCAGTTCTCAAAATAACATGGGGGTTGGGTAAAAAAAGAAAAGTCCGTGGTTTTATTAGTTGTCGTATACCCAAGCGGCAACATTTTCTTTTTTTTTAAAACACTGTTTCTTAATAATTGTAAAAGACAAAACGTTAAACCCAGTTATTAAAAAATAACTTTTTAAAATTCATCTTAAATCTTTGTTTTGAAACAACATCTAATTTTTAGAAAAGTTTAAATAAACTATGAATTGCTAATATTTTTATGGCAAAAACAATTTCTAGGGATACTCCCCTAGCAGAAATAATTCTAAGAAAATACGGCTTGCCTCTAAACCTTGAAAAAAGAGAACTAGTAAGAAAACTTTGTTTGTCTTTAGGATTATTACAACCAGGAGACTCAAGAGATGTAATTGTGGATGTACTACAAGTAATACTAGAAAACTGCAAAAATAATCAAGCATACACAAGCACAGAAATAGAAAGAATGACTATGGAAAACAGAGAAAAATATGAACTTAAACAACTAGGAGTAGCTCCAAGTAACATAAGACGTCAAATACTTAGGTTAAGAGACTTATTTATAGTGCAAAAAAATGGTAACTACTACAGTATAAATGAAAATGCAAAAATAAAATACATATTTGAAGAAAAAATAGAAAAATACTACTTACAATCAATCCTAAGCAGAGTAAAAGAATACATAAATGCTATAGATGCTGAATTCTTAGAAACAAGAGAAGAAAAAAAACAAGAGTAAAATAAAGAATAAAATGTACGAACCCGCAGAAGACTCCTATCTTTTGAAAGAAACAACAAAGCAACACTGCAAAAAAAATAAAATAAAATCTTCTTTAGATATTGGTACTGGAACAGGAATAATAGCAGAAGAACTAGCAAAACATAGCGAAAAAGTTGTGGCTATAGAACTAGATTTAGACACAATAAAAAAAATAAAAAATAAACTCAACAAAAAAATAAAACTAATACACTCAGACTTATTTGAAAACATACCAAAGCAAAAATTTGATGTAATAACATTCAATCCTCCATATCTGCCAAAAGGAGACTATCCTGAAGACAAAGAACTAACAAGCGGAAAAACAGGACTAAACACCACAATCAAATTTCTAAAACAAGCAAAAGAATACTTATCAAAAAATGGAACAATACTTTTTATAGCGAGTTCCCACGCAGAAATAGAACTCTTAGAAAAAACAATGAAAAAACTAAAATATGGATTTAAAGAACTAAAAAAACAACACATTTTCTTTGAAGACATAATGGTATATGAAGCAAAACTTATTTAAGGAATTCAAAACGCTTCATAACTTTTCCATCTCTTTCAATAGATTCCAAAAACATTTTTTTAGGACGAATCCAAATAGAACCTTTGCCAAAAGCTTTATTTTCATATAAAGTCTTATACACAACAAAATCTTCTAAAGTCTCACTATGATGCGCAACATATAAAACTTCAACGATCTCCCCTTTGAAATGTTTATATTTTCCAATTTTTAATTCCTCCATAAATTTATTTAGATCAAGATAAATATAATTCTTTCGAAACATTTAATATTATAACAAATATTTGAATATGAGTGAGACAAGAAATAGCAAAACAAATCCATGCAATTAAAGAATACTTTGCAAAAGGAAAAAGAGGATACATTTACATATCACAATATAAAGATAAAAAATACATAATCAAAGAAAAAAATCCTGACAGCACTGCGGAAGGGACTATAGAAAATGAATCACGCTCCAACAAAGAACTAAATAAAATAGGAATCGGTCCAAAATTCTATTACAAAGATCCTAACAACAAATATCTAATAAGAGAATATGTAGAAGGAACAGATATCTACGACTTGATAAAAGAAAATAAAGATAGCAATATTAAGAAAAAACTAAAAAAAATAATTCTGAACATATTAGAACAAACAAGAAAACTAGATGAAACAGGAATAAACAAATTAGAACTAACAAGACCTCATAAAGACATATTAATAACAAAAAAAAATAATCCTGTAATGATAGACTTTGAAAGATGCAAACAAACAGAAAAACCAAAAAATGTTAACCAATTCTGCCAATTCATAGCAAACGGAAAATTTTACTTCAAACTAAAAGAACTAGGAATAAAAATAAATTCAGAAAAACTTCTAAAACTCGCGACAGAATACAAACAAAACAATTACGATAAAAACAAATTCAAAGAAATAAAAAAATACCTTAAAGATGTTTAGAATTCTTATCAAATTCTTCAATCTTATCAATTAAATCAATTTCTATAGAACTTAAAGCTTTAACATAATCAGTAACATTTCTTAATTCATCATCATTTAATTGAACTCTATTTGTCACAGGACCTTGAGTTGTTTCTGATATGTACTTTAAATTATTGCTATACTTAAATAAGAGTTTTTGTATCTCTTCATTCAATAAAAACTCACGCTCTAGAGTTCTTTTAGCTTCAAAAGCAAAAGTTTTTATGTCCCTTAAAATCTTTATTTTATCAGAATCCGAAGATTTTTTTAACGCTGAGATTTTTATTTGCATTTCATTAGCAAAACCTTGCCCAAATAAACCCATTTAAATCACCTTAATCAACATTATTCAGTGAAATATTTAAATATATCTATAAACTATCAAGAATTGATTTTTCTAATCTTTTCAGCTAAATCTTCAATTTTATTAAAATCAGCCTGCGGACCATCATTAGAACTAATAAAACCTTCATACTTTTCAAAATAAGAATCATTATTGCTATGAAACTGTTTCCACTCGCCCCTCTTCATATACTCAGTTCCATGCATAGGAAACAACTTAATATGTGCATGGTTAACACCTGTTCCCTCCATGATTAATCCAACTCTGCCGACATCATCAAAATAGTTTTCTAATATACTTGCAACTTTTTTTGAAACACTAATAAATTCATTTAGGTCTTCTTTTGGCATTTTAAGAACATCGCTATCAAAGTGTTTTTTAGGAATAACAACCGAAAAACCTTTCGTGTTTGGAAACGGAGAAAGCCAAGCTAAATAATTATTATTTTCAAAAATAATTCCGTTGCCTCTTGGCTTTATTTCGCCAGAAGCAATTTTACAGAAAATACAGTTGCCTTGATCATCTTCTGATTTGTAATCGGCCATATATATCCCTAAGCATTTCTTTTCTTAGTTTTTTTAATCTCTTTTTCTAAATCAAGCTTATCTAAAAGCTCTTTATATCTATTTCTAATTGTAACTTCAGTAACTCCTGCAACATCAGCAACTTCTCTTTGGGTTCTTTTTTCTCCATTTATTAAAGCTGCAACGTATAATGCTGCTGCTGCAATGCCTGTAGGTCCTCTTCCACTTGTAAGCTCAACACCTTGAGCTTCCTCTATTATCTCAATACTCTTAGTTTGAGCCTCAGGACTTAACTTTAAAGAAGACGCAAATCTTGCAATGTAATCTGAAGGATTGCTCGGCAATATTTTAATGCCTAATTCTCTTGTTATAAACCTATATGTTCTTCCAATTTCCTTTTTTTCAACAGAACTAGCTTCGCTTAATTCATCAAGAGTTCTAGGAACATCATGTCTTCTGCAAGCAGCATATAAAGCTCCTGCAACGACACTTTCCATACTTCTTCCTCTTACAAGTCCTTTCTGAACTGCTAAAGTATAAATTCTAGAAGCCTCTTCTTCAACACTGCTAGGAAGTTTCAAATAAGAAGAAACTCTTTTAAGTTCGGCCAAAGCTAATTTAAGATTTCGCTCTATAGCGGTACTTATTCTTTGTTGCCACTTTCTTAGTCTAAAAAACTTATTTTTCTCCTTACCACCTAGCTTATAAAAATCAGCTTTAGTGCCTACTTCTGTACCTAATCCCTGATCAAATTGAGTATATGACATAGGTGCGCCAGTTCTTCTTCTTCTAGCTGCAGCCTCAGAATCCATTTCTCTCCATTCCTGATCGAAATCAACCATTTTTTCTTCAAGAACTAAACCGCAATCTCTGCAAATGATTTCGCCTTTATCTTTATTCCACAATAAATTTACAGATCCACACTCTGGACACTTCTTTACATACTTTGACATAATTCTAACCCCCAAGTCAGTTTATGATAATAAAAACAAACCACAATATAATTTGTTATTAATTGGTAATTACTATGTCTTGTGATAGTTTTATAAATAAAATAAGTTTCTAATATATAAATGTTTCGCTAAATTTATTAATTATCAAAAGATTTATATAAAAAATTAATAAAAAAAATGAACGAAAAATTTTTATAGTGATTTTAAATTGAAAAACTAAGGGGTGAAAAAAATAAACACAAAAAAAGCACAAGCTGTCTCAATAGATATGGTTGTGGGTGTTGTCATATTTCTCCTTATACTAGTTATTGTGTACGCAGTACTAAATTCAAACACAACAGAAAATGAAAAACTAAACACAGAAGCAGATAATATAGTATCAAAACTAGACAGAACAACCGCGCAAGCATACGGTCTTCCAAGTGTAATACAAGAATCAGAAATAACAGAAGAAAACTTAGCATTACTATATTCTTCAAATTACGAAGAAATAAGATCCAAATTAGGACTTCCCGCAAACACAGAATTCTGCATAGTTGTTGTTGATGAACTAGGCGCAATAAAAACGTATGGTTCAAACAATAGCATTGGAAACAAAAATGACGAACTGACAATAGGCGAAAATGTGATATGCGGTCAAAATGGGAACTAACATTCTAATACAATCAACATTCACACTATTTTCAATAATACTAGCATATGTTGCAGGAATACTAATATCTAAAAATGTAAAATATGAACAAAAAGAAATCAAAAAATACACAAACAAAACAATAGCAGTAATAACTGCAATTCTTATATTAACACTACTAATAAAAACAATTTATATAGCAATAATAATTGCAATAATCACTCTAATAATAACTAATAAATTTCCTCAAATACCACTATATCTAATAGGTCCTACAATATTAATTGCTCACATAATAAAAACAAACATTACGCAAATAATTGCGCCGATACTACTACTAACAATACTTATATCAATTCAAAACAATTACCTAAAAAACAAAAATTACAAAATGCATTTGGCAATAGCAACAGTAATAATGATATTGTGCTTAATAACTTTAAACATCTTCTACGTTTTCTAAAACGAAATAATAAAACAACAAATAAACTAAGACAATAAATGATTCAAAAACGACAAACAATCTAAACAACAACATTTAAAAAGCAAATATCATTCTCAAAATAAAACCCGTGATTGATGAAACCACAACGTGGTGGAATGAGGTAACAATTCTAGTTGTTACAAAAAACATTTCAATCCAATAGGAGGTAGAAAAAAATGTCAGAAAAAGCATACGAAGCAATAGAACTTGCACAAAAAACAGGTAAAATAAAGAAAGGAACAAACGAAGTAACAAAAATGATAGAAAAAGGAAAAGCAAAACTAGTGGTGATTGCAACAGACGTATCCCCTAAAGAAATCATAATGCACATACCTTTACTATGCAAAGAAAAAAACATACAATGCGTTGAAGTACCAAGTAGAGAAGAATTAGGCGCAGCAGCAGGAATGGGCGTTCCAACAGGAGCAGTAGCAATAATAGATGAAGGCGAAAGCAAACAAACCGTAGGAGAAATAAATGCCGAAGCTGAAAGTTCAGAAAAACTTGAATAAACAAATAGGTGATAATTATGGCTGAACAAAAAAAAGGCGGCAAAAAAAACCAAACTTCTGACTCAAAAGGAGGAGTAACATTTTCTCCAGCAGTCCCTGCAAGTGTAGAAGAAATAGTGGGAAGAACAGGAACACGAGGAGAAGCAATACAAATAAGATGCAAAATTATGGATGGCAGAGATAAAAATAAAATTGTTAGAAGAAACGTGAAAGGCCCCGTACAAATCGGAGATATCCTAATGCTAAGAGAAACAGAAATAGAAGCAAGACCTCTAAACAAAGCAGGAAGAGGAAATAACTAGGTGCAAAAAAATGGCTAAATGTGAATTTTGCGGAAAACAAATAACTGCAGGAACAGGAAAATTATACGTCAAAAAAGACGGAAAAACAATGTATTACTGTTCAACAAAATGCGAAAAAAATCAAATAAAACTAGGAAGAAAACCAAGAACCACGCATTGGACAACAGAATACCACGCAGTTAAAAAAGGAACTAAACAATAAACTAAAATAACTTTTTTTATTTTCAAAATGAGAGGAGGAAAAAATGACAACTGAAAGATCATTAGTACTAATAAAACCAGATGGAGTACAAAGAGGATTAGTAGGAGAAATACTTACTAGATTCGAAAAATGCGGATTAAAAATCATAGGGATGAAAATGGTTTACCCAAACGAGAATCTGGCAGGAAACCACTATGTAGCTGACGAAAATTGGCTTAAAACAGTAGGATCAAAACAAAAAGAAGCGTACGCAAAAAAAGGGCTGACAATAAACAAAGAAGAACGCGAAATAGGTCTTGAAGTAAGACAACAACTAATAGATTTTCTAACAATGAGCCCAGTAGTTGCATTCGTATTTGAAGGACATAATGCAGTAAAACATATAAGAAAATTAGTAGGAAGCACTAGCCCAGGAGATGCTACGCCTGGAACAATTAGAGGAGACTATTCTTTTGACACATATGGATTAGCAGATACAAGCAAAAGACCAATACAAAACCTGATACACGCATCAGGAGAAACAGAAGAAGCAGAAAGGGAGATAAAATTATGGTTCAACGAAAATGAGCTACACGTATGGAAACGAGTAGACGAAGAGTTACTGTACAGAACAGGCAAATGAAAAAACAAAAAAGAACAACGAGGTAGATTATAATGGCAAAAATGGTAGATAGGGTACTAGAAGGAATGAAAAACCCTGAAAGAATAAGAAATATTGCAATCGCAGCACACATAGATCACGGAAAAACAACATTTTCCGATAACTTATTGCAAGGAGCAGGAATGATGAGTGCTGACTTAGCAGGACAAGCAAGAGCAATGGACTTTCACGAAGATGAACAAGAACGAGGCATAACAATAGACTCTGCATCAGTAAGCATGATGCACAAAGTAGAAGGAGAAGACTATTTAATTAACCTAATAGACACGCCAGGACACGTAGATTTTGGAGGAGACGTAACAAGAGCGATGAGAGCAGTAGATGGAGCGATTGTACTAAGCTGCGCAGTAGAAGGAATAATGCCGCAAACAGAAACTGTGCTAAGACAAGCTCTAAGAGAGCGAGTAAAACCTATACTTTTCATAAATAAAGTAGACAGACTAATCAAAGAATTGCAATTAACGCCTGAAGCTATGCAAGAACGATTCATAAAAGTAATAACTTCAGTGAACAAATTAATAAAACAAATAGCAGAAGAAGAATACGGAGAAAAATGGCAGGTAAATGTTGCAGATGGATCAGTGTGTTTTGGCTCAGCTTTTCACAATTGGGCACTTTCAATTCCGTACATGCAAAAAAAAGGAATAACCTTCAAAGACATAATTGATGCATACACAAATGATACTTGGAAAGAACTAAGAGATAAAGCACCAATACATGAAGTAATACTAAATTCAGTCATCAAGCACCACCCAAATCCTGTGGATGCACAAGCATATAGAATTCCAAAAATATGGCACGGAGATGACAACAGTGAAATAGGAAAGCAACTAAGAACATGCGATCCAAAAGGAAACTTAATGTTTGTAGTAACAAAAGTAGTAGTAGACCCGCAAGCAGGAGAAATAAGCGCAGGAAGAATGTTCTCAGGAACCATGAAAAAAGGAATGAATGTACACTTAGCAAAAGCAAAAGTAGACTTAAGAATACAACAAGTATACATCTATAACGGAGCGAAAAAAGAAATAGTTGACAATGTGCCTCCTGGAAACATAATAGGCGTTGCAGGCCTAAAAAATGCATATCCAGGAGAAACAGTCATGGAAGATGCGGAAGCAGATCCTTTTGAAGCAATAACACACATATTCGAACCCGTAATGACAAAAGCAATAGAAGCAAAAAAACCAGGGGACTTACCAAAACTAATAGAAGTATTAATGCAAGTATCAAAAGAAGATCCGAGCATTAAAATAGAAATAAATCAAGAAACTGGAGAACATCTAATGCATGGAATGGGAGAACTACACCTGGAAGTAATAGAAAATAGAATTAAAAAAGAAAAAGGCGTAGAAATTCAAACAAGCCCTCCTATAGTTGTATACAGAGAAACAATAACAAAAAATTCTGGTGAACAATTTGAAGGAAAATCTCCTAATAAACACAACAAACTATATTTTGTTGTAGAACCACTAGAAGAAGAATACAAACAAGCAATAAAAGAAGGAAAATTATCCAGCGGAAGAATAAAGAAAAAAGACTCCGAACTTTGGGAAACCCTTCAAAGCTTAGGAATGGATGCAAAAACTGCTAGAAATGTAAAAGATATCTTTAATGGAAACATGTTTTTAGATGAAACAAGAGGAATAGTTCACATAGGTGAAATAATTGAAATGGTTCTAGACATGTTCGAAGATGTAATGAATGCAGGACCTTTAGCTAGAGATCCGTGTTACGGAGTAAAAGTAAAACTAATGGATGTAAAACTGCACGAAGATGCAATTCACAGAGGACCAGCACAATTATATCCTGCAGTAAGAGAAGGTATAAGGGGAGCAATGGATCAAGCAAACCCAATAATCTTTGAACCAATACAAACAATGAGTTTTGAAGCACCTGCTGAATACATGGGCGAATTATCCAAGCTAATACAAAACAAAAGAGGACAATTATTAGATATGCAACAAGAAGGAAACCTAGTTAAAGTAACAGGAAAACTACCAGTAGCGGAAATGTTTGGATTAAGTAGTGATTTGAGATCTGCAACAGGTGGAAGAGGATCTTCATTTTTAGTAGATCAAAACTTTGAAAGACTTCCAGACGAATTGCAACAGAGAACTCTAAAAATAATAAGAGAAAGAAAAGGCCTCAAAACAGAAAGTTCAGAGTAAAACAATTAACTTTTTTTAATATTTTTTTAAACGTAAGTTCTATTAAGCTAACTTCCAACAAATTTTTATAAAATACATTTTCAAGTACAAATGCTAAAAATTACCAAGAATCTTAAATTCTGCAAATATAAATTAAATAATAAGTTAAAGATTAAATAAATTCAGAATAAAAAAAGAAGTTTCTCAAATATTTGCTTTGCAAAATCAAAAGTAAAGAGTACAACTTTTTATCATTCACAATATCAACTAGCAAAAATCTTTAATTAAAACTTTTGTCGCCAACAAATAAAAGAAACCTTTATAAATAGCCACTAATTCCAAACAACTATAAAAAAGGCATAATCGGGAGAGGGTGCCACAAAACAAAAAAAGAGATTAATATTTAGAAAAATATATTTGGAGGAATAAAATGGCAAAAGACAAAATACACATGAATCTTGTGTTCATAGGACACGTAGACGCTGGAAAATCAACAACAGTAGGTAGACTATTATTCGATTCAGGAAACATAGACGAACAAGCAATGAGAAAACTAAAAGACAAAGCAGCAGAACTAGGAAAAGGTGGCTTTGAATTCGCATTCGTAATGGACAACCTAAAAGAAGAAAGAGAAAGAGGAGTAACAATCGACCTTGCACACAAAAAATTCGATTCAGAAAAATACTACTTTACAATAATTGATGCACCAGGACACAGAGACTTCGTAAAAAACATGATTACAGGAGCATCACAAGCAGATGCAGCAGTTCTAGTAGTTGCAGCAACAGACAAAGAAGTACAACCACAAACAAGAGAACACTTATTCCTAGCAAAAACATTAGGCGTAGGACAAATGATAATAGCAATCAACAAGATGGATGCAGAGAACTACACAGAAGCAGCATATAAAAGAGTAAAAGATATGCTATCTCCACTACTAAAATCAGTAGGCATAAACCCTGACAATACACCATTTGTACCAATAGCAAGCCTAAAAGGCGACAACGTAGCAAAAAAATCAGAAAATCTAGGATGGTACACAGGAAACACACTACTAGGAACAATGGATGCACTAAACGCACCAGAAAAACCAACAGAACTTCCAATGAGAATGCCAATACAAGATGTATACAACATCACAGGAATCGGCGTAGTACCAGTAGGTAAAATAGAAACAGGAGTTATGAAAGTAGGACAAAAAGTAATAGCTGTTCCTGGAAGAGAAGGTAAAGGCGTTCCTGGAGAAGTAAAAAGCATAGAAATGCACCATGAACAACACCAACAAGCAGAACCAGGAGACAACGTAGGAATATCTGTAAGAGGCTTTGGAAAAAAAGACATAGCAAGAGGCGATGTAATAGGACCTGCAGATAATGTGCCTCCAGTTGTAGAAGAATTCAAAGCACAAATCGTGGTTTTGAATCACCCAAGTGTAATAACAAAAGGATACACTCCCGTATTCCACATACACACAGCACAAATTGCATGCCAATTCGTAAACATTGATAGAAAAATGAATCCTGCAACAGGAGAAGTGCTAGAAGAAAATCCTGACTTCATCAAAAATGGTGATGCAGCAATCGTAACACTAAGACCTGTTCAACCAGTAGTGATTGAGACGCAAAAGGAAAATCCAAAAATGTCTAGATTTGCGATTAGAGATAGTGGAACAACAGTTGCAGCAGGAATGTGCATTGAAGCAAAGAAAAAGGCTTAAAAAGCCTAACTTTTTTCCATTTATTAATTATATTTAATAATGATTCAAATTATGATGAAACGAACGTTTTTTCATAAGGTAGGTGAAAAATGCAGAGAGCAAGAGTAAAATTAGCAAGTACTGATATAAATAAAGTAAATGATACTTGTGAGTACATAAAAGGAATAGCAGAAAAGACAGGAGTAGTAATAAAAGGACCAATACCCCTACCAACAAAAAAACTCAAAGTAACCACAAGAAAAAGCCCTTGTGGCGACGGTACAGCTACATGGGAAAGATATGAAATGAGAGTTCATAAAAGGCTTATTGATCTTGGTGTTGATGAGAGAGCTCTAAGACTTATAATGCGAGTTCCAATACCTGAAGGATTAAATATCGAAATAGAAATGATCGATGAATAAAAAAATATTTTTTTTTTCAAAAAATTCTTAAATAACAAAAATTCATAATACTATATGAATCTTAAACAAACAAATATTTTGCTTGAATACATATTTTTAATCATAACAATTCTTGGCGCAACAGGTTTTATAATAAACTACACTCCTTCAAATATATTTTTATTAGTGGTGTTTATAACGTACAAAATTATCAAGCACTATAACCACAAAAAAAACATAGGTCTGAAAGAACACCACTATACAATCATATTGTTTTCACTATACGCAGCACTATTAGGAGATAATTTATTAGATTTATTCTACATATACCCATTTTACGACAAAATATTGCATTTCATATTACCATTCACATTCACATATATTTTATTAGATATTAATATTTTAAAAAAATACAAATTTTTAGCAATATTAATTATTCTAGGTAGTGCTTGCATCTTAGAATTTATAGAATTTTTTGTAGATCAAGTACTAAACGGATTAATGCAAGGTGTGTTTGTAAAAAATCAGCAAGGATACTTGCAAAGTCCTCATTTTGACACTATGTATGATTTACTAACAGGTTTCTTTGCATCAATATTAAGCTATGTGATATACATACTAACAAAAAAAGATCAAGCCTAAAAATGAAAAAAGTATTAACATTCGGTACATTTGACAAATTTCACAAAGGACATGAATATTATCTTTCAGAGGCAAAAAAATACGGCGATAGACTCTATGTAGTTATAGCGAGGGATTCAACAGTTCTAAAAGTCAAAGAAAGAAGTCCTAGAAACAACCAGACTAAAAGGATGGCTACAGTCTATGAATGCGAAGATGTAGATGAGGTTAGAATAGGTGAAGAAGGAGATAAATACAAAGTAATAGAAGAAATAAAACCAGATGTAATATGTCTAGGATATGACCAAACAGCATTCACAGACAAATTAGAAGAAGAACTTAAAAAACGAAATATACTTGCAAAGATTATTCGAATAAAAAGTTACATTCCTGAAGTTTATAAGTCCTCTAAGATGTGATCATGCACTCTATCTAAAGAACTCTTTTTCATCAAGTCTAAAATAATCATACTTAATATCTTCTGTTATTGTTAAAGGCTCGTAATCAATAAGTTGATCTGAAAATTCATATCTTATTTTTTTGAGAATATTATTGAACTCTTTTTGATTCTCAGGTTCTAATTCTAGAATAAGATCATATTTTCCAATTGTATCGAGTACATATGTTGAACTGTCTAATTGTCTACAGAATTCAATAAACTTCGATTTCAATTCAGAATTTAGATTTTTGAAATTGAACAAGATTTGAAAATGCATACGATTTAATTTTCTCTTGTCAATGTGCGCTCTAAAAAGCTGAATGACTCCTTTTTTTATTAATTGTTTTAATCTATAATTAACAATGTCCAAACTGATTCCTGTTTTTTTTGAGAGCTTTGTCAAATGCATTCTTGCATCATTCATCAAAATTCTAAGAATTGTGAAATCTATGCGATCCATAGATACATTCATGTTTCTTGAGCTACTAAAACTAAATTCATGAACCTTTGAATTTGGAACAAGATAGTTTCTGCTAAAATGAGGTATCTTAATTGTGGACTGAACATTTCTTTCAAAAATAAATTCTCCGTATTTATCAAGAATATCTGAGAGAACTTTAGAAAATTGTATGTTGTCTTTTGCTATAACTGAAAAGACTATATCGTAGTGTCCTAAACAACTCGCAAGCCATAAAATGTTGTTAGCTGTTTTAAGATAATTAATTATTTCTTTTTCTTTTTCTTCATTAATCTTCTGAAAACGCAAGTAGACCTCATAATGAAAAAACCCGATTTTTCCAATATCAATAACTATGTTAAAACCAAGAATAACTTTATCATCAATAAGTTTTTTTAATCTGTATCTTGCTAATTCAGGACTTATTCTAACTTTCTTAGCTAATTGATTATATGATTGTCTTGCGTCAATATCCATTTCAAGCATAATTTTCTTATCTATTAAATCAAATTCATTCATTTTATTTATCATAATTGTAAATAATATATAAATTTTCCCAAAATAATAAATAAACAATCAATTAAATTTATATAATTGGTTTTTATTCACTAATAAATAATAAAAAGGTGGTTTTTTTGAGAATTATGTTGAAATCGAAGATACACAAAGCAACAGTCACAAAAGCAGACATTAAGTACATGGGGTCAATCACAATAGATCAAGAACTCCTGAATAAAGTAGATCTGTGGTCAGGTGAGCAAGTGCTTGTCGTAGACAATACAAACGGTCATAGGTTGTGGACATATGTTATATCGGGACAAAAAAATAAAGGAGAAATCTGCATGAATGGAGCAGCAGCACATCTAATAAAACCAGGAGATGAAATAATAATCATGGCTTTCGCATTGTCAACTAAAAAAATAAAACCCAGAAATATCCTTGTAGACCATAAAAATAAGTTCGTAAAATTCTTTAAATGATGTGTTGGAAATGAAATCAGTTCTTCTAATATACAGCGAACACGATCCACCACACAATAAACTCGATTCAGGATACAAACACGAACCACCTTCACTAGGACTAACAACACTTGAAAACATAGTAAAAAAGGAAATGCCTGACGTAAACATAAAAATAATTGACGGAAGATTTAGTACCACAGAAGAAATAAAAAAAGAAATAAAAAAAGAATATGATTTTGTAGGATATGGAGATCTATTCTTTAACCATAATAACACCCTAAAATACGTGCAATTTACCAGAGAAAACTCTCCAAAAAGCAAAATCTTGGTAGGGAATGTAAATGGGGAAGCACTTGGAGTGAAACTTCTAAAAAACAAACTAGTGGACTATGTAATTGCTCAATACGGAGAAGCTGCACTCCTTAGTTTGTTAAAAGAAACTAATCAGAAAAACAAAATAATAAACATCCCACATAATATAAATAAACTTCCAACACTAAATTTTGACACATTCAAAAAATACATCAAACAATGGGACTCAAGACAAAAAGACTATAACATTGATAAAATAACTCCTTTTCCAATATCCACAACAAGAGGCTGTATAAAAGCACTAAAAAAAGATTTATGTATGTTCTGCTCAACACCTTACAATGCAGTAAAAGTATTGAGCCCAAAAAATTTCTGGAAAATGGTCGAATCATTAAACAAATACGGAATCAATTATTTCTTTGAAACAGGAGATGATTTCCTAATAGGAGAATATCCCCAAAAAGTGCTCCGTGAAAGACCAAGTCATCTTGAGAATGTTTATTTTAGATTTTACGGAGACCTTGATGCAGTCACTAAGAAAAGAATGGAAATTCTAAAAGAACTGAACTTAAGAGACTTCTTTATAGGACTGGAAAATGTAGATGAAAAAATACTTACAAACATGAAAAAAAGATATGATATAAATTATGACAATTTTAACGATATTTTCTCAAAATATGATATTCTAGAATCATTAGGCATAAATTTTTACATACCAATATTGTTAGGGACAAAAGATGAATCATCAGAATCATTAAATAAAAACAAAGAATTTATCAAAGAAGCATCAAAAAGGTATTCTTATTTGACAAAAGTATATGCAGACATAGTTGTTCCGACACCAGGAGCACAATTGTTTGACGAATTACTAAAAAATGAAAAAATTCTTCAAGATTACAAAAAATACTATTTAAAAATGCATGAAGATGAACAGAATGCGGATTTGAACAAAGCAATAAAATTTGACTATCCTTTATTAATGAAGTTGAT
This sequence comes from Candidatus Woesearchaeota archaeon, assembly GCA_021735165.1. Taxonomy (NCBI): domain Archaea; kingdom Nanobdellati; phylum Candidatus Woesearchaeota; species Candidatus Woesearchaeota archaeon. The sequence goes on along the minus strand of JAIPHP010000005.1, from coordinate 14,212 downwards.
GATAAAATATACAACAAAAACAAACATTACTGAAATACTGGAAACAAAACAGGAAATGCTTGAATCAGCATCAAAATATATGATTGAAACGCCAATAAATTTTGGTATGTTTTCATTTGAAAAATATTCTTATGTTAAATGAAGTTAAATAAGTTTTATCAATTACTTGGGCTCTGTCTGGAATATTTTGATTTATCGCTGGAAAGATATATCATCTGCTTTGCAGTATGAATTTTTACCGATGAGCACCGGCGTTATTGACGTTGTCAATGTGCTCATCTCAATTTTGCTTCAAGCTAGCAATAACTTTTCGGACAGAGCCCAATTATTTGTATATCTTTATAAATAGAATTTCTTTTCTAAATAATATGTGTGGGATAATAGGGTTCTTCAATTTTGAAGATAACGAAAACAAAACGAAAGAAGGAATAAAAATAATAGAATACAGAGGAAAAGACTCTTCAAATACTATTCAAAATCAAAATGGATGTATAGGGCATTGCCTTCATGCAATAATTGACAAAATACCTCAACCCTTAGAAAATGAAAAATTTATCTTTGCAACAAACTGCGAAATATACAACTGGAAAGAATTACAAGAAAAATATGAATTAAAAGGAAAAAACGACGCTGAAGTTCTTTTTAATTTTTTAAAAAATAGTCATGACCTCCACAATTCACTTGAAGAACTCGACGGAGTTTATGCACTCACATTATGGAACAAAGAAATTCAGCACGTATTCCTAGCAAGAGACATAATAGGAGTAAAACCCTTATGGTACTACCATGACCCCGAAGGCAAATTTGCTTTTGCAAGCGAAAGAAAAGCACTACTTTCTCAAGAATTAGACAGAGCATACATAAAAGAACTAAACCCAAGAAAAATACTGATGTACGATATACAAAACAAAGAACTAAAAGAATACGACAGAGAATACTTCAAAGTTTTAGGCAACCCGGAAACACAAGAAGAACAAATAGTACAAAAAACAGAAACACTCATAGAAAAAGCAATACAAAAAAGAATAATAAAAGACAAAAAAATAGGAATACTATTTTCAGGAGGAATAGATTCCACGTACATAGCATACAAACTAAAAAAATTAGGGATTCCATTCACTTGCTATACAGCAGCACTAAAAGAACCTGGACTAAAAAACGCAGAAGACACAGAATGGGCGAAAAAAGCCGCAAAAGAACTAGGATTCGAACTAAAAATAAAAGAAATACCACTTGATGAAGTTCCAGAATATCTAAAAAAAATACTGCCCTTAATAGAGGACAACAACGTAGTAAAAGCAGGAGTTGCATTACCTTTTTTTTTAAGTTCAGAAATGGCAAAAGAAGATGGCGTAAAAATACTATTTTCGGGTCTTGGAAGCGAAGAAATATTTGCAGGATATCAAAGACATGAAAACTCACAAGACATAAATGAAGAATGCTTAGCAGGATTAAGAAAAATCTACGAACGAGATCTATACAGAGACGATGTAATAACAATGAGTCAAACAATAGAACTAAGACTTCCATTCTTAGACAAACAACTGGTAAAATATGCGTTAACAATACCTGAAAACCTAAAATTAAACAGCGAACAAAAAAAGATTATATTAAGAAAAATAGCAAAAAAACAAGGCCTCCCAGAAAAATATGCTGAACGCAAGAAAAAAGCAGCACAATACGGATCTAACTTTGATAAAGCAATACAAAAATTAGCAAATAAAAGTAAAGAAACAAAAGCACAATACCTAAAACAATTTTACAATGAAGGAAACGTAAAACTAGGCGTACTACTAAGCACAGGAAAAGACTCGCTTCTTGCAACACAAATAATGATGGATCAAAACTATGAAATACGATGCTTTATAACAATACAAAGCCAAAATAAAGACTCCTACATGTATCACGGTCCTAACACGCACTTAGCAATAATACAAGCAGAAGCAGCAAATATTCCCATAATACTAAAAGATACTAAAGGAGAAAAAGAAAAAGAACTAAAAGAACTAAAAGAAGCAATAAAAAACTCTATGCAAAAATACAAAATAGAAGGCATAATAACAGGCGCATTATATAGTAACTATCAAAGAAAAAGAATAGAAAACATATGTGAAGAACTCGGAATAAAATGTTTTAGTCCGCTATGGCACATGGATCAAGAAAAAGAAGTTCAACTCCTTATAAATAAAGGATTTGATTTCAGAATAATAAAAATTGCTGCAGAGGGTTTACATGTTGGTTGGCTCGGAGAAAAAATAACACAAAACCACTTGGAACGGCTAAAACTATTAAATAAGAAAAATGGTTTCAACATAGCTGGAGAAGGGGGTGAATATGAATCTCTTGTTCTAGACGCACCTTTCTTCAAAAAAAGAATAGAAATCAAAAAAAGCCAGATAATACAAGAAACAGAAATAGAAGCAACATTATTGGTTCAAGAAGTACAATTCAAAGACAAAACTTAATCTATGGTGTTGCGCAATATAAGAATATTTATGTATTTAAAAAGAATTCCAGAGTTTATGAATTATTCTAAGAGAAATAAAAAAGTAGCGCTAAACAGATGGAAAAGAATCATTAGGTTTATAAATGAAAAATATATTCTTAAAGATTGGTGCCACGATCGCATAATCTGGTATTGCGCAAATTCTTGAAAAAGAAGCGTAGGCCTGGAATAACCTAATATTAGGTTAACAGAAAATAATACCAGCGAGCTTGTTCCTTCGGGAGTTCCCGGTTCAAATCCGGGTCGTGGCGTTTTTATTCTTTATTAATGGAACTCGGATGTGGTGCTCCTTTGGGGCACCTTAGTTTTTAAAATTTATTTCTACTGTTTTCTAATGTTAATAAATTATTTTTTATTAGATTTATTCTTCGTAGGCAACAATATTTACGCCTTTTTTAAAATCAATCGCAAAGTATAAATATCGGATTATTCCTATTATTATATATGTGGCATTTGAAAGCTAGTGTTAAAGAAAAAGAAGGTCCTTTTTGTAAGAGAACAGTTGAATTTGATGTTGAAATTTTTTATTATGCTTTGAATAATTATGTTGAAAACAAGAGAATATTTGTTACAAGTGTTGGGTTAGTTCAGGGAGATAAAAAAGGAGTTGAAAACTTTATGACTTCTCTTCGTAAAGATAAAAAAACTCATTATTTTGAATTTAATGGAAATATGTTTATTTTCATTTACTCTGAACCTATAAAATCTGAAAGAGCTCAAGCAATTAAATTGGCTTATAATCCTAAGTTTATTTATACAAAACCGACTTTTGTGGACAAAAAAGGTTATGAGCACTGGGAAATAAGTTGCCCTGATAGAAAAGAATTTGAAAATGTGATTAGCTTAGCTCATAAATGGGTTGCAGTAGAATTTGAATTACATCATCTTAAAAAACAGAAATTTTCTACGTTAAGAATAATTTCGCCATTAAAAAAGTTAACTGATAAACAACAAGTTGCTCTTGATTTGGCTATTGATAATGGGTATTTTGGTTATCCGAGAAAGATTAAACTTGAAATGTTAGCAAAACTAATGGGAGTTTCTATTTCTACATATCAGTTTCATTTGGCAAAAGCAGAACAAAAAGTTTTTGAAAATCGAAATAAATAATATAGGAATATTCCGATAAAAATATTAAATTATTAAGTTGATTTCCTTTTTGTATCAAATTTAAGGTGATAATAAATGGGCGTATTAGGCGTATTAGGAACTTTAGGATCTCTTGATTTAGAACAGATTAATACTTCAAATAATTTTGAACAATTACCTGACGTGTTTAAAGAATATGGCAAATCAATACTTTCGATTTGTTATAACCCTATTGAATTACGAGAAAAAGGGAAGAATTTAGGGATGATAAACGGATTGACTGAAATATTTGAAGACCAAATAAAGAAGGAAAAAAATTATTCAAACAGACTTGAAGGTTCAGTTCAATTATTGGGCTTAATGTATTGCTCTTTTTTTGAACCTAAAGAAATAAAGACGGATATAAATCATGAGAAAAATTTGAAAGCTTTACAAGGATTAGAACTTGAAACGCTAGTAATAGATCAGGCAATAGATAATCCTGAAAAGTATAATGATTTAGATTTACGATCAACAAATTCAAGAATACTTTATTCTATTGTTACAACTGATTTTTATGAAACAGTAGAAAATTCTAAGTTGTCTAATGATAAAAAATTCAAAATTATAAAAGGATGGAATAACCTATTAGGCGATATCTATGTTGGGCAATCTATCGATTTAATATACACAGGCATTGGTCCGATTTCTGAAAAAGATTATTTGCATATGATTGGAAAGACGACTGCTAATTTTGTTAAATACTCTGCTGAACTTGGTGCAACTTATGCTATGTTAAACGAGGAGCAAACAGTCGCTGCCGAAGAGTTGGGATTTAATTTAGGGATAGCTTTTCAAATAAGAGATGATTGGGAAGATTTCCAAAAAGATATTGAAGAAGGAAAAAGCAGAGCTTTTATGACAAAAGAAGCATTGACTTGGTTACCAGAAAATTACAGAAAATTTGTAACTGAAAATCATTCGAGAAGAAAAGAAGAGATTATTGAAATTATTAAGGATTCAGGAATTCCAGTATATGTAAAGGATTTGAATAATGAGCATGTTGAGAAAGCTAAAGAATTAATAAGTGGTATTCACGACTTCAGTATAAAGAATAGGCTAGAAGAACTAACAAATATTATTAAAATTTAGTATATAAGAATTACTGCCTATTGAGCCGCAATGTCGTTTTATTAGGATATGATTTATTTCTTTTTGTATTTAACAACATTAGAATTTTTGGTTTTAACCTCTGTGGGGGTGAGCCCCGAATTGAATTTAATCCTTGTTAAGTCCCCTGACGACTGAAAGGAGGAGAGCACAGCAGGGTAAAATCTGAAGGATTTTGAGTTCAGAATTCGGGCTCCATCTTAAAAACTAGCAACTAATTAGTAGTAACAATACGAAAACTTTATATGTGGTCGAGTAAACATAATAGTATATGAAAAGAAATATGCTCGCAACTATGGATGGGTTAGAAATAGATGAAGGAATAAGAGGGCTAGTTGGTCAACTATGGAAACATTGTTATAGAACAACAAATAGTTGCGAGGGTCATGATTCAGAAGCATATATTATGTTTACTGGCGGCGATGGTTGGCTTGAGGAAAACGCTCAAAAATATGGTTTAAGCAAAGTTGAAAATAGGGATTGTTGCGATAGAGAATTTCAAGATGAAGTTCTTAAATATGGATTAGATCCAAAGGATTTTGTAGATAGAAGAAAAACTTGCGGTTGCGGAGCAGGAGTAAATGGAAATTCTGTTTACAGAGGAAGATTGATACAAAATCCGTTTAAGCCCGAATTCTGAATTAGACATAATTACTGTTGTATTCTCCGTAGGGCTGAAATTTAGTGCAACGATGCCGAGGCAAAATTTCAGAGTTGTGAGAGGGAACGTTTTAATGTTTTTGAGAGGGTACTTCTGGATGGCAGGTTCTATGTAGTCTCTCCTAAGTGGTGAACAATAGAAAGATTTAAATACTCGCAGCATATAACGGATGTATGACAATCAAAAAAACACTTAGTGGAATTGCTTTGGTAGTGGCTTTAGCTTTAGGGGTAGTTGGATGTGACAAAACCGAAATTCCAAAAAATACTACCTATGAAATGTATGGAAGGTCTGCCGATCATTTGGAACAAGAGATTAGAAAAATAGCTGTATATCAAGGATTCAACGATGGCAGATACGGAGTAAGTTACAAAACATTTACAGATATTGCTGGAATCAAAAGAGAATTATCTGAAGATGCAAACGATTTAGGTGTCTGGGTAGAAGTAATCCCAAAAACAAGACCATACGCTTCACTTCAGCAAGGGATAATGAGAGAATCTGAAGATGAAAAAGGACGCGTAAGATTTGATATTCCTTACAAAACAGCTTTAGAAATTAATGGTAAATTAGCAAAGTATAGGGATGAAAAACTTGGAATTGAACGTTTAGATCCCGATTTTTGGAAAGGAATTCCGCCTGGAGATTATTAGAACAGATTCTTCCGCGTTGGGGCGGATGGTTGGGGGTTAGAAGTGCCTTCTTACTATTTTTGTATTTTAGTGCCGTCTTGCAATTACGTCTACCACTTGTTATGTCTGTCGAAACTTGTTTCGACCAAGAGTTAGTGCAATGGTCGGCGAAGTCGAAACCTGCAGAGTTTTATTGCGCGCTAGCGAAGGGGGTTTAATACAAATAAATGCTTTGCATTTATTGTACACAAAAGCTTTGCTTTTGTCGTACTCCGAACTGCACAAAAATGTTCGTTCATTTTTGTTGTGTTAGAAACTTTGTTTCTGTGCATTTAGGGCGGAGATACACGAAGAAATCATTTTTGATTTCTGTGTGCAAGAAACTTTTAGTTTCTTAGCAGACTCGGAGCAGCGATTTTCATTATTTTAGGCCCATTATGCTCAAAAATAAAATATTTTTGGCACGGAAAAATGATTTGCATTTTTTGTGCAAGAAAAATAAGATTTTTCTTTGCATCCTAAAAATCAAAGAGTTTTATGATTTGTAAATATTTTTTCTATGTCCTATCTCAACAACAATAATTAAAAGTTTACCTGCTTTAATGTCAAGAATTACTCTATAGTCTCCAACTCGTAATCTAAAATATGGGGAAGAAATTAATTTTTTAACATGAGCATGTGGTCTGATTCTACATCTTTCTAATGTAGAAATAATTCTTTTAGAATCTTCTTTATTTAGCTTATTTAGAACTTTCTTTGATTCGGCTGTAAAAAAAATATCAAACACTAAAAAATCACCTCGTGATTTTTTGTGCACCAAAAATTTTCAATTTTTAAGTGCATTTTATATTCCTAATTCCTTTTTAACATCTTCAAGAGAATAAATTCTTCCTGCTTTTATATCTTCTTCAGCTAGTTTGATTCTTTTTTTTGTTTCTTCAGATAATTCCATGGAATCCTCTAAAGCATCCCATATCACTTCTTCGTAGGATTCTTTGTCATACATCTTTCTCTCTTTTAATTTGGAGAGTAATTCTTGACTTACCGATATTGTTGTTGCCATAATAACTATATAAGTGACCATATATATAAATATTTTGCTTTTTTAGGGCTTAAAATAAAATTAGACATAATTGCTGTTATTTGTCCTGGTGAGTGAAAGGAGGAGAGCGCAGCGTGGTCGAGTGACTGAAAGGAGCGAAGAAGTCGGGCGGAGGCGGGCGTTACTTCATTATCTCTTTCTTCAAGACTTCAATATTTTCACTTATGTTTTTGGAGTTAGAAAGCACCCATGAACCAACAGCAAAACCCACATATTTGTGATGTTTCTTATCGGCTTCTTTCAATAAATTCTTTATTCTGCTTGGGTTGATGCCACCACTAATAATTAATCTTGTGGAATTAGCACCGCTGATTTGTTTTGATGCAGCTTCTAAAGCAAGTTTCAGATTAAATTTTTCATCAAAAGCAGGATCTGGAACAATAACCAAAGAAGCACCTGCAAGTCTTGAAAAAATAATATGGGAATACCATGAAACTTGCGGTGATAAAACTGCGCAATGACTGGCAGTTACAGATTTTTCACTTATGTCTTGAAGAAGTTTCCAACCATCAACCCAAGGAACAATCATAGAAAAATCACTGACTATTTTCTGTGGCTCAACGATTTTTTGAAGATAAGAAACATTACCCGCTAATTTTAAAATTTCTTCTGCTTCTTTTTTGGAGTATTCGCTGGCATCATCATCTTTTACAAAATCAACTTTCTTTTTTTGTGATGCTTCGATAAGCTGCTTTGCTATTGTTGATTTGAATGATAATGAAGGTTTAATAATAATACCAAGCAAAGCGCGTTCAATATTAAATTTTCCAGAGGTTTTAGAGACAATCTTATCCGTATGGAGAACATCTATTTTTTCCAAAACACAATTTGGACTATATCGAAGCATTCCTGTAGATACAGTCACTAATTGTGAAAGAGTATTTGTTTCAATTTCTACAGAAAGTTGATTTTGTTCAAATGTGGGTTTTGCGTCAACTTCTTTATAGAATATTCCACCACCAAAAACATAAGGCAATACTTTATCCTCGAACGATTTTCTATCTTTAACAAAATATTGAAGTCTTGCTCTTATCATAATAAGCATTGAATTGAAAGAGATTAATAAAGGTTTTCAAAAGCCCGCCGTAGCCCGATTGCACATAATTCCTGTTATGTCTCCCGACGACTGAAAGGAGGAGAGCGCAGCGGGGCAAAATTCAAAGGATTTTGAGTTCAGAATTCGGGCGCATTCAATATTAACTTAAGAGTAGTAAAAAAACCGAAAGATTTATAAGGAACCAATTAATTGCTATAATCATGGAATTGAATATCTTATCAATAAATAATAAAGCAGTAATACCCTATGAAGTTGTTCCGTTACTTGCGGGAGCTTATGTTGGGTATAATAATGCTCAAGGAGTAGATGTTGGCACAACTGAGCAAATTGCAACTTATGCTCCAACTACTTTTGCTACAACTATAACTCCTATCGCTATGCTAACAGCCAGACATTTTGGAAAAAGGCATGTTCCAAGTCTTGAAGAATCACTTTCTAATGAAGTTGTAGTAAAAGAGACAGGGAAAAATACTTTGAAATCTGGAGTAGCGACTGCTGTAGGATACGGGATTGGATATTTAATTGGTTCTATGAATAAGTGAAATCTTTCGGTTTCTATATTTAACACTTTTAGCCCGAATTCTGAATTAGACATAAGCCCTGTTATACGAGGGTGAGGAGCGATAGCAACGAAAGCGCAGCGTCCCCTTGAGTTGCAAACCAGCCTACTCTTTTGTTTCATCAAGAATTATTTTATCTTTAAATCCGCCTCGTTTTTCAGCTTTATCAATTCGGAGCTGTTCCAATTTATCTTTATTAAAATTATATAAATCACATAATGCATAAATTACTTCAAGAATATCGGCAAGTTCTTCTTCATTATTATCTTCTAAAAATTCATCAACTTCTTCTTGAAGTTTAGCTTTTAATTTTTGCTGATATTCTTCATCAGATGCAATATGTGTAATTGGAACTGCTCCCTTACTTCTGATTATTTCAGGGATTTTATCTCTGATAAGTTTATTGTATTTCATAATAATTAGTTAAGAGGCGGATTTTATAATTCTTTTGGCTGGTTTGCAATTTCGTATAATTCTTGTTATGTCTCCCGACGACTGAAAGGAGGAAAGCGCAGCGGGGTCGAGTACCGCAGACGAAGTCGAGGAACGGAGAAGTTAAATTATCACCAATAGATTCCGAGCCAAAGGCGAGACAAATTGTCCGAAGGACTAGGGAGTCCTAATAAAATATAAACTATCAAAATTTTACAATCAACTTTAGTAAATTAAAAAAAGGATGTGAAAAAAATTTATTATAATGTTTCATCAAAACTTTTGAATCTTCATGAAGTTCTTTTTTTGCAATTTTAAAAGCATATTTCTTATTAATTTCCCCCCATGCTTGAGACATTTCTCTTTTATTAGATGGACCAGTTATTTCTTTTTTAGAATCCTTTCTATAAATCACATGATTGATAGATAACCATAAAGAAATAAATCTAACTCCTAAAAAATCTTCAGGATTTGAATCTAATAAAGAAGGTAAAAAAAGTTTTGGGAAAATCATATCTAAATCTGTCAAATCGCCTAAAATAAATGCCATATTCCATGAAGTGTAAAGACTAGCCCATTCTTGACTTACTTCAACAGTTGGAAATAAATTATTGCTGTCAAAAACAGAAGTATAAAAAGAAGATTTGTTATTTTCAGGATAAATATTTTTATTTTTGAAAATTGTTTTTGGACAAATACTTACTAAATCTTCCGAGAGTTCATGTGCAGAAATAGAGTTTACTTTCAATCCATTTTTGTATTCTGTGATTCCTGCTTCATAAATATTAATTCCTACTAATTCAAGAATATGTGCTGCATGTTTTTCATGATTTTTTGAAAGTAATTTATATTCAACATAGTTAAGTTCTTTGTTTTTGAACATATTTTTTAATTCCTTTTTTGAAATTCGAGATTTATCTAAACCTCTCAAAATTTTGGAATATATCATCAATGGGTCAAGTGAAAAAGATTTAGCTATTTTAAAATAATCTCTAGACATTTTTAGTGCATTAAAAAAGGTAGAAATTGGATGAATTGTATCTAAACCTAATTTTTTTTCTTGAGTTCTGTAATGGTTATGTATCTCCATAAAGAAATCATGATTATTACACATAGCAGAAGTTAATTTTTCCAAAATGTATAAGACATTAACTGAATATATTACATGTTCTGATTTTTTAAACCAATTATTCTTCAAACATAAATCTGCAAATTCAATAATTGCAGGGTGTTTTTGTTCTAAAGAAGAAGCTATATTTTGAAAAATAGGAGTTAAACTTTGAGGTTTATCAAGTACATTTCTAAAGAATAGGTTCATTGGCTCAAAATTAGTTTGAAACTCATCAAGTCTCATTTCTTGTAAAATTTGAGCAATTAATTCAGGATTTGTTTTCATCTCCATAGACAAACCTAAAGCAGTTAATGACCTATCAAAGTTTTCCTCAGTTTTTGATTTTGAAATAGTTTCTTGCATTTAGAATATATTTCAACTTATTAGTTTATAACATTTACTCATTTTTTATTAGGACTCCCTTTTTTGTTTCTTTTTTCTAAAAAGAAAATAGTGATAATTTAATTGTGTATAATCGCTGTTATACGTTTTTTCTGCAAGAAAAAATGCCGAAGGCACAGTTGAATATTTGCACTTATTCAAAGAACAATTTTACGGACGGATGTAATTCAAAATCTTTCATTTCTTCTTTAGATATCCATTTGAAATCAGAATGGTCAGGACTTAAAGTTAATTCTCCAGAAAGTACTTTTGGAGTAAAATAATGAAATAATAAGTCATGTTTTTCATCATGATATTCTTCCGTTCTGATTTCATTTCCAGGTTCTATATCAAATGAAGTTTCTTCTTTTGTCTCTCTGATGACTGCTTGAGTTGGAGTTTCACCAGGATCATGTTTGCCTCCTGCAAAATACCACATGTCAGGATAACTTTTAGAATGTGAAGCTCTTTTCAAAAGAAGAAACTTTCCATCTTTTTGAATTACAGATTTTGAGATTTCAATCATATAATTAGTAAAATTGTTACAATATAAAAGTTTTGTGCAAATATTCAATTGCGTATAATCCTTGTTATAATCCCCGTTAGGGCTGAATTTTAGTGCAACGTTCCCGAAGGGAAAAATTCAGAGTTCGAGAGCCCGAGCGTTTCAGCAATATTTATAAAGTTTTGATTAACTCTTAATATTATCATGAAATTTAAAATTGATAGCAAAATTTTTGAACAGTTTCCAGATTTGAATATCGGTATCGTGACAGCTAAAGGAATTGATAATAAAGGGAACAATGAAGATATTCTTAATTTAATCAAGGAAAAGGTTCAAGAAATAAAAGCAAATTTCAATACAGAAACATTATCACAGAACCCAAAAATAGATGCTTGGCGAAAAGCATATTCTTCATTTGGAGCCAAGCCAAAAAAATATAAGTGTTCTGTGGAAAATTTATACAGAATGATTTTGGAGGGAATAGAACTCCGCCACATTAACAAAGTTGTAGATATCTACAATTATATTTCAATAAAAAATATAATTCCTGTTGGCGGAGATGACACCGACAAAATCGATGGAAATATCACATTGAAATTTGCTCAAGGAGATGAACCTTTTACTGAGCTCAATTCCGAAGAAACAAAGAATCCTAAAGAAGGAGAAGTTGTTTATGTTGATGATAAGGAAGTCCTATGTAGAAGATGGAATTGGAGAGAATGCGACAAGTCAAAAATGACGGAAGAAACAAAAAATGTCGCTTTAGTTGTTGAAGGACTTCCGCCAACTTCGAGAGAAGATGTAGAAAAAATAATTGAGGAATTGAGTGAATTAGTTCAAAAATTTTGCGGTGGAGACATCAAAACTTTTATTCTGAATAATTCTAATTCTGAAGAAGATATTTAGCTCGGGCTCTCGAATTGATTATAATCCTTGTTAAACTCCCCCGAACGAAGTGAGAGCGCAGCGTGGGTCGAGGATTTCAAAGAAATCCGAAGAAGTCGAATTTTCACTTATATAATTTCGAGCGTAGCGAGTGTAATTGTCCGAAGGACTAAAGAGTTGGGGGCGTTCTATCAAGTACGAAGTACCATAAAGAACAAGAATAAAGTGTAAGAAAACTTGTAATCATACTAAATCCATAATGGTGTAAAGAGTAGTAATCCTAAACCATAAGAAAATAAATTTATTATACTTGAAAGGATAAGAAATTTGCTAAATTCTTTTTTGTAAATTATGTATAGTATGGTTGCTTCAATAAATATTATTAATATTTCTAAAATCATTTCTAATATAAATAATGTTCTTGTAGGATCTAAAATTGAAGAAATTACATTAAATGCTGGATTTGTTGCTATGTTTATTGCAATAACAGAAAGCCAGAAATAATGAAAATTATATTTTTTAAATGTCAATTGAATGACTTTCCAGATACCTAATTCAATTCCTATTGTTAGTATTAACGGAATAATAATGGATTGAAATATTAAAATGAATGAATTCATTGTTTATTCTTAATTTTTCTAATAATCCATCTTATTAAAAATACTGCTCCAACTATAAATCCACCAATTAATGCTAAACCTACAATTGGTATGATGTATATTTCTGGACCTGCTTTAATGTCTGCTGCAACAAAAGGCGTTGTAGCCATAATTCCTAAAATTAATCCCATTCCTATTTTGTAATTTTTCATGTTTTCATCTCCTCATATTTTTTCAATCCTAAATATAGACTTCCTATGTTTATAAATATCACTATTGCTGTAAATATTTGTCCAATAACTAAATAATTCTTTAAACTTAGGAATAATAAATATCCTATAACTAATGATAATGTTGTTAGTCCAAATGCGAAACCTTTGTAATTTGGAATTGCTTCTGCAAGCGCTGTTAATGTGATTGGCATAACTAGGTTAAAACAAAAAGCTCCAATAAACACAATTATTGGTATAGATTGAAAAAAGACTAATAATGGTGCTGCTACAATTAAACCAACCATACCTACTTTCATGAACCCATATTTATCTGCTAAAAAACCTCCAAAAAATTTACCAGAAGCTATTGCAGTAGTTAATATTAGACCTAAAATGAATAAAGATTTCCATTCTAAATTTAGAGAATAACCTATTAATGCACGCATACAAACTGAAACTAAAAGGAGCAATAAAACAATACTAATTAGGTTAATCTTTTTCTCTTTGAATTTGGGTGTTTTTGGAAGAGGTATTTTGTAGATTAATGTAATGAGTGCTATACTTAGGATTATTCCAATAGCTAAAAATATCCATGATTGAATTTGAAAATAACCTAATAACCCTCCAAGAAATAAACCTAAAGCACCAGGTGCTACATAGATTCCAGGATATTTTGCTTTTGAAGGTTCTAAATTTAGCGCAACAACTCCGCCACCTACATGATAAATTGCATTTCCGATTCCTAATAGAATTGTAGTGATAATAGGATTAAAAAAGAAAACCAATCCAATAGTTGAAACTAATAATCCAGAAATTGCCCCTATTTTTGGTTTTTTATAATGGTCAATAAGGAATCCAAAAAAAGGTTGTGTTCCAAAAGCAATTATATTATATATTACGACCAAACTTGCAATTGATGTAACATTATTTGTATTTTGAAATATTATTAATGATAAAACAAACGAACAAATAAAATCAACATAGAAATGACCTATACTATATGTTGTAATAATTGATAGATTGTTTTTCATTATATATTTTATTTAAAGCATATTGTATATAAAGTTTTCTTACACTTCAACTTGAATGATAATTTTCGAGCGTAGTGAGTGTATATGTCTGGAAGACTAGCCCCCAACTCTTTTTTTGGTTCTTTTTCTAAAAGAACATAAAGTGAAAATTCGATTGAGTTTAATCGCTGTTAAGGTATCCGAATGAAATGAGGACAAGAAATAGTGCAACGATTTTTCACGAAGTGAAAAAATTTCGCAGAGTAAAAATTGATTTTTTGGGTGGGAGAATTAATAACGAAATGTTTTTTCAAATCAAAT